>CAKZIH010000050.1 GCA_936931335.1 uncultured Nostocoides sp.
CAGCCCGCGGCCCGCACGTGCCCGCCGGCTCGCCTGCCCGTGCCCGTCCGTCCGTGCCTGCCGGTCCGCCCGTCGCCGGGTTCACTGGCCCACGTCGGCCGTGACTGCACGGTGTGCGTCTCGGCATCCGAGAAATCACCCCCGCGGTTACCGGACGCTAACGCGCCACGCCATCCGGCAACATCGCCGTAACACGACGCGCAACAGCCGGAAATCGCGCGCGCCCAAGCTAGGCCGCATGACAACACTCGTCACCCTCGCGGCTGCCGATGAGCCGACGATCGACTATGCGTCGACCGCCTTCCTCATCCTGTGCGCCTCACTGGTCCTCCTGATGACGACGCCCGCGCTCGCCCTCTTCTACGGCGGCATGACGCGGGCGAAGTCAATCCTCAACATGATGATGATGTCCTTCGGGGCGATGGGCGTCGTCGGCATCATCTACGTCCTCTACGGCTACTCAATGTCCTTCGGCCCGACCAATCTCGCCGGCATCGTCGCCAATCCCTTCGACAAGTTCGGGCTCAAGGACACCGCGGGCCTGGTCAATCCCTTCGGCTACGACGGCTACGGCAATATCCCCGAGCTCGCCTTCGTCGGCTTCCAGCTCACCTTCGCGGTGATCACCGTCGCCCTGATCAGCGGCGCCATCGCCGACCGCGTGAAGTTCTCCACCTGGCTGGTGTTCTCCGGCCTGTGGGTCACCTTGTGCTACTTCCCGATTGCCCACATGGTGTGGGGCGGCGGCCTGCTTTCGGGCTCGGCCGACGGCCTGTCGGCGAAGATCTTCGGGGTCACCGACGAGGTCGCCAACACCCTGCCCATCGACTTTGCCGGTGGCACGGTCGTGCACATCAACGCCGGTATGGCCGGCCTCGTCCTCGCCCTGATCACCGGCAAGCGCCTCGGCTTCGGCAAGGAAGCACTCCGCCCGCACAATGTCCCGCTCGTGATGATCGGCGCCGGCCTGCTGTGGTTCGGCTGGTTCGGCTTCAACGCCGGCTCGGAGCTCGCGCCCGACGGCACGGCCGCCCTGGTCTGGATCAACACCACCGTCGCCACCTGCGCCGCGATGCTCGGCTGGTTGCTGCTGGAGAAGCTGCGTGACGCACACGCCACCTCGATCGGCGCCGCGTCCGGTGTCGTCGCCGGTCTGGTCGCCATCACCCCGGCCTGCGGCGCCCTCTCGCCGCTCGGCTCGATCGCCCTCGGCCTGGTCGCCGGCATGCTCTCGGCCTATGCCGTCGGCCTGAAGTTCAAATTCGGCGTCGATGACTCCCTCGACGTCGTCGGTGTCCACCTGGTCGCCGGCCTTTGGGGCACCATCGGCGCCGGCCTGCTCTCGACCACCACTGGCCTGCTCTACGGCCACGGGGTCAAGCAGACCGTCATCCAGATCCTCATCGCGCTGATCTCGGTCGCCATCTCCGGCGTCGTCACCGCGATCATCGGTTACGCGCTCAAGGCCACCATGGGCTGGCGGATCACCGAGGACGCTGAGTTCGCGGGCATCGACCAGAGTGAGCACGCCGAGACCGCCTATGACCTCAGCCCCCGCGGCGGCCGCCTGGCCGGCGCCCTGGGCGCGGCCGGCGTCATGCGCGAGGCCCCCGTCACCGAAGGAGCGAATGCATGAAGCTCGTCACTGCCATCATCAAGCCCCACCAGCTCGAGACCGTCAAGTCAGCCTTGGAGGCCTACGGCATCTCCGGAATGACGATCAGCGAGGCCAGCGGCTATGGCCGCCAGCGCGGGCACTCCGAGGTCTACCGCGGAGCGGAATACACCGTCGACTTCGTCCCGAAGATCCGCGTCGAGGTCCTGCTCGACGACGCCGACGCCGGCGCCGTGGTCGACATCATTGTCAAGGCCGCTTCCACCGGACGCATCGGCGACGGCAAGGTCTGGGTCATCCCCGTCGAGGACATCGCCCGCGTCCGCACCGGAGAGCGCGGCTCCGACGCCATCTGAGCCGACAACAACCCAGGTCACAACAGCGACGCGCCCGTATGCCGCGCGGCCCGGGACCCGAAGATATCTCCCCTCCCAGCCGCGCGGCATACGTGGTGTCACGCCGAACGCACGCGACGAAGAGGAGCCATGCGTACTTCTCCCACCGGCATCGACGGTGCCCGGCTGGACCTGGCCGGCACGCGCAGCTTCACCGCGCCTGGGGCGGGCCCGACGCGGCGCGCCGCCATCGGGGCCTACCTGACCGACTGGCTTGATCAGCTATGGGCGCAGGCCACCGACGGCCAAGCGCTCACAGGTGTGGCGCTCGCGGCCGTTGGTTCCCTCGGCCGCGGCGACTGCGGGCCGCTGAGCGATATCGACCTGGTGTTGCTGCACGACGGACGGTCGCTGCCGGCCGAGCGGCTGACGACGCTCGCCGACCGGGTCTGGTATCCCATCTGGGACGCCAATGTGCGTCTCGATCACAGCGTCCGCACCCTCGCGCAATGCCGTGCGATCGCTTCCGCCGACCTCAGCGCGGCCGTGGGGCTGCTAGATGTGGCGCCGATCGCCGGGGATCGCGAGTTCGTGGCTGCGATCCGTTCAACTCTCGCGCACGACTGGCGTGCGCAGGCCCGAAAGCGCCTACCCCAGCTCGTGGCATCCCTGCGGGAGCGCCACGACCGGCACGGCGAACTCGCGCAGTCCATCGAGCCGGACCTGAAGGAAGCCCGCGGCGGCCTGCGCGATAGGACCGTGCTCCGCGCCCTCGTCGCCGCCTGGCTCACCGACCGGCCCCATGGCGAGGTCGACGAGGCGTATGCCCGCCTGCTCGACGTCCGCGACGCCCTCCAGGTCGTCACCGGACGAGGCCGCGACCGACTCGGCCGCGAGGATCACGACGCGGTAGCCGCGCTCCTGGGCTATAGCGACGCCGACGACCTGATGACGATGGTCTCGCGCAGCGGGCGCACCCTGGCTTATGCGCTGGACGCCACGATGCGCCGCGCCGGCCAGAGCCAGCGCGCGCGCACCCTACGCGTTGGCCCGCGCCGGCCCACCATGGTCGGCCTCGGCTATGGCGTCTTCGAGCACGATGGCGAGGCCGTGCTGGGGGCGGCCCCCAGCGCAGACGTCACCCAGCCGATCCGAGCAGCGGTGGTCGCGGCACGGGCCGGTCTGGCCCTGAGCCCGCAGACACTGGCGAATCTTGCCGAGGTCGGGGACCTGTCGACCCCGTGGCCCGAATTGGCCAGGGAGCTGTTCACCGACCTGCTCGCCACGGGAGCGGGCCTGCCGGCGGTGTGGGCGGGACTTACCCAGGCCGGCCTGGTCGCGCGCTGGTTGCCGGAGTGGGGCGCGGTCGACTCGCGGCCGCAACGCAACCCGATCCATCGGCATACGGTCGATCGGCACTTGATCCAGACGGTCGTGGAAGCGAGCGCCTTCGTGCGCGAGGTCGCGCGGCCCGACTTGTTGCTGCTTGCCGCCTTGCTGCACGACATCGGCAAGGTGGCCGGTGCGCACGATCACTCGGTGACCGGCGCCAAGATCGCCCGGTCGGTGCTGGCGCGGATGGGGGTCGCGGACGCCGATGCCGAGATCGTCGTGCGGCTGGTGCGCGAGCACCTGACATTGATGGAACTCGCGACCCGGCGTGACCTGGAGGATCCGGCAACCGCCACGGCCGCGTGGGCGGCGGCCGGGGAGGACCCGGATGTCTTTGACCTCCTGCGCTATCTGTCGATCGCCGATGCCATGGCTGCCGGCAGCCTGTCCTGGAACGACTGGCGCGCAAAGCTTTTCGAGCGGTTGTGCGTTGAGGTCAACCGCACCGGGCGCGCGCGGACGCGCCCGGACGCAGCGCCGGACGTCGTTGAGTTGCCCGACGAGGTGCTGACACAACTCGGGGTGGGGGAGCCGGTTGTCCAGGTCAGCGAGATCGACGGGGCCTATCGGATCGCGGTCTTCGACCGAGACCGGCTCGGGCTATTCGCCGACACGGCCGGCCTATTCGCCGCCCAGGGCTTGACCGTGCGTACCGCTGTGCTGCGCACCCTCGACGCCGTCGCCGTAAACGAATGGATCGTCGAGGTCCCCGGCTCCGACGCGCCGTCGGCTTCGCGCCTCGCGCTCGGGCTCGCCGGTCTCGCGCGCGGTGAGCTAGCGCCGTTGGCCGCCCTTGAGCGCCGCCGTGCGTATGCCCGCCCGGCCGCCGCCGCGGTTGCCGCCGGTATGCCGACGCGAGCCTTCGTGCTCCCGGATGCATCGTCGGACGCCACAGTGCTGGAGGTGCGGACCCGTGACCGGCTCGGTCTCCTGCACGACTTGGGCCGGTGCTTCGCCAAGGCCGGTCTGACGGTGCGGTCCGCGCACATCGCCACCTATGCCGGGCAGGCGCTCGACACCTTCTACCTGACCGAAGCGTCCGGCGCCATGCTCAGCCCGCCCCGCGTCGCCGCCACGGTGGCGGCGATCATCGACTCCTGCGACTCCTGACGCGTTGGCACTACCTGGCCGAGCGCCGGCTCGGCGTGTCCGAGCGTCGGCTCGTCCGGCACTGGCCGCCGGCTCGCCCGGCAGCGCGCCTCAGCCACTCTCGGCACCGGCGGACCAGTTGGATGCGCCCGGTTAGGCTTGAGCCCGTGTTCACGTCACTCTCCGATCGCCTTGCCGCGACCTTCAAGAACCTGCGGGGCAAGGGTCGGCTGAGCGAGTCCGACGTCAACAAGACGGTCCGTGACATCCGCATGGCCCTCTTGGAGGCCGATGTCGCGCTGCCCGTGGTCAAGGACTTCACGCACAACATCCGAGAGCGCGCCCTTGGCGCGGAGGTCTCGCAGGCCCTCAACCCGGCCCAGCAGATCGTCAAGATCGTCAACGAGGAACTCGTCGACATTCTCGGCCAGCACACCCGGCCGCTGCGCCTGGCCAAGACCGCGCCGACCGTCATCATGCTCGCCGGCCTCCAGGGCTCGGGCAAGACGACGCTCGCCGGCAAGCTCGGCAAGTGGTTCAAGGACCAGGGGGACACCCCGCTGCTGGTGGCGGCCGACCTCCAGCGCCCGAATGCGGTGACCCAGCTTCAGGTCGTCGGTGAGCGGGCCGGGGTCCCGGTCTTCGCCCCCGAGCGCGGGAATGTCGGCGGGCACGACGCCGTCGGTCCGACGGGGGAGGGGACGCGGTCATACGGGGACCCGGTGGAGGTCGCCGAGGACGGCATCCAGCACGCGATCTCCAAGCTCTACAACGTGGTCATCGTGGACACCGCCGGCCGGTTGGCGATCGATGAGACGCTGATGGAGCAGGCCGCCGACATCAAGGACGCGATCGAGCCTGACGAGGTGCTCTTCGTCATCGACGCGATGATCGGTCAGGCGGCGGTGGAGACCGCGCAGGCCTTCCAGGAGGGCATCGACTTCTCCGGGGTGGTGCTCACCAAGCTCGACGGTGACGCCCGCGGTGGTGCCGCGCTCTCGGTGGCCAAGATCACCGGGCGGCCGATCATGTTTGCCTCCACGGGTGAAGGCCTGAAGGACTTCGAGATCTTCCACCCCGACCGGATGGCCTCGCGCATCCTCGATATGGGTGACCTGCTCACCCTGATCGAGCAGGCCGAGAAGGCCTTTGACCGGGCCCAGGCCGCCGAGATGGAGCGCAAATTCCTGGCGGCCGAGGACTTCACGCTCAACGACTTCCTGCAGCAGATGGCCGCGATCAAGCGGATGGGTTCGCTGAAGTCGATGCTGGCGATGATGCCCGGGATGAATCAGATGAAGGACCAACTGGACGCCTTGGACGAGCGCGAGTTCGACCGGATCGAGGCGATCATCCGCTCGATGACGCCCTTCGAGCGCGACCACCCCAAGCAGATCAATGGCTCGCGCCGTACCCGCATCGCGGGTGGTTCCGGGGTGACGGTCACCGAGGTCAACGAGCTGCTCACTCGCTTCGGCGAGGCGCAGAAGATGATGAACCAGCTCGCCAAGGGCGGCGGCATTCCCGGTATGCCGGGTCTGCCCGGCCTGCCCGGGGCCGGCAAGCGCGGCCGCCAGCAGGCCCCGCAGCGCAAGAAGGGTAAGTCCGGCAACCCGGCCAAGCGGGCCGAGCAGGAGCGGGCCGCCAACAGCCGCACTCCCGCCGACGCCAATCCGGGTTCGGCCTTCGGTGGCCCGAGCGATGCCCCCGGTGGGCCGCTGGGCGGGCTCGATCCGGCTCAGTTGCCCAAGGGGTTCGAGAAGTTCCTCGGCAAGTAGGTCGTGGTGAGCGGGCTGCATACCCTTACCGTGGGCTCCGCCGGGCCACGGGTGGCCTTCCTGCACGGACTGTTCGGGCAAGGGCGCAACTGGTCGACCGTCGCCAAAGCGCTCAGCGGGCCGGCGGGTGATCAGGCTCGGGCGCTGCTGATCGACCTGCCCGACCACGGCCGCTCGCCGTGGAGCAGCGAGTTCTCATATGCCGGTTACGCCGATGCGGTTGCTGCGACCCTGCAGGAGTGGGCGGGGGATGAGCCGCTGACGCTGGTCGGGCATTCGCTCGGTGGCAAGGTTGCGATGGTGACCGCCCTGGAGCACCCCGAACTCATCGAACGCCTCTGCGTGGTCGACATCGCCCCCAAGGGGTATGGCAGTCTCGACCGCTTCTCCGGCTATATCGCCGGGATGCGCGGCCTGCCGCTCGCCGAGTTGGGCAGCCGGGCCGATGCCGAGGAGCGCTTCGCCCAGGTGGAATCCGACCCGGGGGTGCGCGCCTTCCTGCTGCAGAACCTGCGCCGGGACGGTGCGGAATGGCGGTGGGCGGCCAACCTGGAACTGATCGCCGCCGACGCGGCGCGCGAGGGCGACTCCCGGATCGCGGGATTTCCGGCGCCGGCCGCGGGGGGTAAGTGGACGCCATACCCGGGCCCGGTGCTCTGGCTGGTGGGCGAACGCTCGGAGTATGTGCGCGAGGAGGACTCGGCGCGGATGCGCGAACTGTTCCCGCAGACGCGCAAGATCGTGGTCAAGGGGGCCGCGCACTGGGTGCACACCGACGCCCCGCAGGTCGTGATCTCTGCGATCTCCGCCTTGTTGCGCCAGGACCGCGCCTAGGCCGTATGCGCCCACTAGGGTCGGTGCGTATGGGCGAAATCCTCCACCTGACCGGTCCGGTGCTCACCAGCCCGTCGGACGTGCTGCCCGAGATCTGGGTCATCGACGGGCGGATCAGCCTCACCCCGCCCACCAGCGGTGCCGCCACCACGATCGAGGGCTGGGTGCTGCCCGGTCTCGTCGATGCGCACTGCCACGTCGGCCTGGACCGGCATGGCGCAGTCCCCGTGGAGGTCGCCGAGGAGCAGATCCGCACCGATCGCGCCCGCGGCACCCTGCTCATTCGTGACGCCGGCTCACCGGCCGACACGCGCTGGGTGGACGATCGCGAGGATTTGCCGAAGTTGATCCGGGCCGGTCGGCATATCGCGCGGACCAAGCGGTATATCCGCAATTACGCCAACGAGGTTGAGCCGGAGCAGCTCGTCGAGGCCGTGCGGGAGCAGGCCCGCCGCGGTGACGGCTGGGTCAAGATTGTCGGCGACTGGATCGACCGGGACCTGGGGGATATGGCGCCGTGCTGGCCGCGCGAAGTGCTGGCCGAGGCGCTGGCCGCTGCGCATGAAGAAGGCGCCCGGATGACCGCGCACTGCTTCGGCCAGGAGGTGCTCTATGACCTCGCTGCGATCGGCATCGATTGCGTGGAGCACGCCACGGGACTGACGCCGGACACCATCGATTCCTTTGCGGCACAAGGGATTGCCATCGTCCCAACGCTGGTCAACATCGCGACCTTCCCGCAGATCGCCGAACCCGCCCGGGACAAATTCCCCGACTATCACCGCCGGATGCTCGACCTGCACGAGCGCCGCTATGCCACCGTCGGCGCGGCATACGAGGCCGGGGTGCCGATCTACCTCGGCACTGACGCCGGCGGCTCGCTGCCCCATGGCCTGGCGCCCAAGGAATGCCTGGAATTGCAGCGCGCCGGGCTGCCCGCTGCGGCGGTACTCGACGCCACGACCTGGGGCGCCCGGAGCTGGCTGGGCCGACCCGGGATCGAGGAAGGGGCCGACGCGGATCTGCTGGTCCTGCGAGCCGACCCCCGTGCCGAGCTGGCGGCCCTGGCCGATCCCGCGGCGATCGTGCTGCGCGGTCGGGTCGTCGCGGGCGGGCCCACCGGGCGCTAGCCCCGACGCTACCTCCGTAATCAGATCGTGATCTCTCGCGGCTGACCGCGGATTTGTTTATCTCTAAAACCGACCTAGTATGTAGGGATAGGGGGTGTGGCGATGAGGCTGGCGCCCTCCCCGCCTGGGCCGAGGACATACGGCCCGGGCGTGCGCACCACCTGCTCCGCTTCATTCAGAACTTGTGAAAGGCGCCCTCATGGCCAGCTCGCGGCTTATCGCGACCACACTCCTCCTTGTCGGATCGCTCGGTCTCGCGGCCTGCTCCGGTGACTCCGACACCGCGACGAGCACCTCCGGCGGCAGCGCCGCCAGCACCGCCGCGGCCAAAGAGGTGCGGCTCGGGTACTTCCCCAATGTCACCCACGCGCTGCCGATCGTCGGGGACAAGGAGGGGCTTTACACCAAGCACCTGGGCTCCACCACGCTCAAGGTCACCACCTTCAATGCCGGCCCGGCCGCCATGGAGGCACTGAAGTCAGGCGCGGTGGACGCCACCTATGTCGGCCCCGGCCCCGCGACCAATGCCTTCATCAACTCCGGCGGCAAGGCGATCCGCGTGGTCTCCGGTGCGGCCACCGGTGGCGCCGCCCTGGTCGTCGACCCGTCGATCACCTCCGTCGCCGACCTCAAGGGCAAGAAGGTCGCCACCCCGCAGCTCGGCAACACCCAGGACATCGCGCTGCGCTACTACCTCAAGCAGCAGGGGCTGACCACCGACCTGCAGGGCGGCGGCGACGTCAGCGTCACCCCGCAGGAGAATGCGCAAATCCTCGACTCCTTCGAGCAGAAGCTGATCGCCGGCGCCTGGGTGCCCGAGCCCTATGCCACCCGGCTGGTCGACGCGGGCGGCAAGGTGCTCGTCGACGAGCACGACCTGTGGAAGGACGGCAAGTTCCCGATCACCGTGCTCGCGGTGCGCCCCGACTTCCTGGAGAAGTACCCGGGCACCGTCCAGGCGCTATTGGCCGGGCAGATCGAGGCCGAGACCTTCATCGCCGACCAGGCCGACAAGGCGCAGGCGGACGTCGGTGAGGTAATCAAGACCGTCTCCGGCAAGGCGCTCGACCCCGCGGTGATCACCAAGGCGTGGAAGAACCTCGAGTTCACCAACGACCCGGTCGCTACGGCGATGACCGAGGGCGCTCAGCACGCGGTCGATGTGGGCATCCTCAAGACCAAGCCCGAACTCAACGGCCTCGTCGATCTGACCCTCCTGAACAAGGCGCTGACCGCGGCCGGCAAGGAGACGGTGCAATGAGCACGGTTGCCCCGCCGATCGCCGACGGTCGGCTCCAGGAAGAGGATCCCTTCGGGCTCCTGCCGCCCCCCGGCGGCGGCCAGTCCGACGCCATCGTGCTGCGCGATGTCACCAAGCGCTATCCGGGTGGCACCCTGGCGCTGGACGGGATCAACCTGACAGTCGCCCGCGGCGAGTTCGTGTGCATCGTCGGTGCCTCCGGTTGCGGCAAGTCGACGTTGCTCAATATCGTCAGCGGCCTCGACAGCGCGACCTCGGGCGAGGTTTCGACACAGGCCCGGCCGGCCCTGATGTTCCAGGAACACGCGCTGATGCCGTGGCTGACGGCGCTGGACAATGTCGCACTTCCGATGCGCCTGGCCGGGGTGCCCAAGGCCGAGCGCGAAGACCGGGCGCGCGAACTGCTCGCCAGCGTCCACCTGGCCGATGTCCCCGATCGGCGCCCGCACGAGCTCTCCGGCGGTATGCGGCAACGGGTCGCCCTGGCGCGCACCCTGGCGACCGCATCCCCGGTGCTGCTCATGGACGAGCCCTTCGGCGCGCTGGATGCGATGACCCGGGACCTGCTGCACGACGAGTTGGAGTCCGTATGGCGGGCCCGCGGCCTCGCGGTCCTCTTCGTCACCCACAACGTGCGCGAGGCGGTCCGGCTCGCCGACCGGGTGGTCCTGGTCTCCAGCCGCCCGGGCCGCATCGTCGCGGAGTATCCGATCGACTTCCCGCGCCCCCGGCGCTTCGATGACCCCGCCGTCGGCGCCTCCACCGCCGAGATCACCGCCGCGTTGCGCCAGGAGGTCGCCCGCCATGGCCGTTGATGTCTCTCTCGCTACCGAACTCAAGGGCCTTGACACCCTCGAGGCCCCCCAGGAGCGGCGCCCTGTCGGGGCCCGGCTCTGGTCGGCGACCTGGCCGAAGCTGGCCGCTATCGGCCTCTTCGTGCTGATCTGGCAGATCGTGGTCTGGTTGGAGCTGAAACCGTCATACGTCCTGCCCGGGCCGGGTGCGGCATTCGGGGAGTTTTTCCACCAACTGACACAGGGCACCTTCTGGCATGCCACGGCGGTGACCCTCACCCGCGGCGTCGTCGGCTTCGCCATCGCCTCGGCCGTCGGTCTGCTGCTGGGCATTGCGGTCTCCCGCTCGCGGATCCTGCGCTCGGCCATCGGATCGCTGATCACCGGCCTGCAGACCATGCCGTCGATCGCGTGGTTCCCGCTGGCGATCCTGCTCTTTCAGCTCTCGGAGAAGGCGATCCTCTTCGTCATCCTCATCGGTGCCGTGCCGTCGATCGCGAATGGGGTGATCAGCGGAGTGGACTATGTGCCCACGCTGCTGCTGCGCGCCGGACGCAATATCGGCGCGCGCGGCATCTCGCTCTACCGCCACGTGATCATCCCCGCGGCTCTGCCGAGCATCGTCTCGGGTCTGAAGCAGGGCTGGGCGTTTGCCTGGCGTTCGCTGCTGGCCGGTGAGTTGATCGTGGCCATCGCCAACCGGCCCAGCCTGGGTGCCTTCCTGACCAATAGTCGGGAGCTGGGCGAACCGACATACATGCTGGCGCTGATGATCGCGATCCTGCTCATCGGTGTGCTCGTCGACTCTCTGTTCAGCGCCGCCGACGGACGTATGCGGCGCGGGCGGGGAGTTGGGGCGGGCGCCTGAGCGCGCGGC
>CAKZIH010000051.1 GCA_936931335.1 uncultured Nostocoides sp.
CGAACCCGATGTCGGCTCGGACGTGGCGGCCGTGAAGACGCGCGCGGTGCGCGACGGCCACGACTATGTGCTGACCGGCCGCAAGGCCTGGATCTCGCACGCCGGGCATGCGGACTTCTATACGACCTTCGCACGCACCAGCGATGAGGGCGGCAAGGGGCTCTCCTGCTTTGTGGTGCCGGGGGATGCCGCGGGTCTGAGCTTCGGGGCGCCGGAGAAGAAGATGGGCCTGCACTGCGACACGGTCAGCGAAGTGATCTATGAGGGCGTGCGGGTGCCGGCGGCGCGCCGGATCGGCGCCGAGGGCCAGGGTATGGCGATTGCGCTCTCCGCGCTGGACTCCGGTCGGCTCGGGATCGCTGCTGCGGCGACGGGTTTGGCGCAGGCGGCCCTCGACCTGGCCAGCTCGTATGCGGTGGAGCGCGAGCAGTTCGGCCGGCCGATCGCAAGCAACCAGGGGCTGGCGTTCCTGATTGCGGACCTGGCCGCCGCGGTGGGGAGTGCCCGGGCGAGCTATCTGCACGCCGCCCGGCTCCGCGACGCGGGACGCCCCTTCAGCCAGGAGGCGGCCATCGCCAAGCTGGTGGCCACCGATGCGGCGATGCGGGTGACCACGGATGCCGTCCAGGTCCTCGGCGGCGCCGGTTACACCCAGGACTTCCCTGCTGAGCGCTACTTCCGCGAGGCCAAGGTGACCCAGATCTTCGAGGGCACCAACCAGATTCAGCGGCTGGTCATCAGCCGAGGCGTCCTCGGCCGTTGATGGCCGGGGATGGCAGTAGTGGGTCGATCCCGCTGCCGGTCATCCCCCCGCTACTGCCCCCACCGGTGGATGCGGCGCCAGTGGGGCCCGGCGGCAACGGCGAGAGCCCCACTTCTGCCAAACCCGGGGAGCGAGTCACCTGGGGCCGGGATCAGCCATGCCGCCGGGCTTGGCCCGGGGCGGTATACGGGTGCTCGGGTACCCTATGCGCGAGCTCGAGCTTGGCTTAAGGCTCGCTGGCGTGGCGCAATCGGTAGCGCACCTGTCTTGTAAACAGGTGGTTAGGGGTTCGAGTCCCCTCGCCAGCTCTCGCGACTTAGCGCCAGTGCGCCGCTTCGAACGTTCCCCGCGAATTCTCCGCATCAACCCACAACACGGGTGAGCGTCAGCCTTGGTCTGGAACCGCATGAGCCTTCCCCGCCGGCAGTGGTAGCTTCGCCCCGTCCGTCGATGGCGCCGGACCGATCCACCCCTGGATTGGCGCCATGGCCGACGCTCCCCGGTCAGCCAGAGTCAAGGATCAACCGTGAGTCTTCGCACAACGACAACGCACCGCCCGATCACGCGCATCCGCGCGGCTGCGCTCGCTATCGCCGCCGCGTGTGTGGCCACCGTCGGCGCGCCGGCCAGCATCGGCTCGGCCGCGGCGGCCGCCGGCGGTGGGCAATGACGCGTCCTCGCACCCTCCATCTCCAAGTCCGGCCGGCATGAGGCGTTAAACTCCTGGGCCACCAACCTCGGGGATACCAGCTCCAGGGCAAAGATCTTCTGGAAAGACCTCAAGACCGGCGAGCTGCGGCTGGTCGACCGCACATCTCGGGGCACGGCCATTGGCGACAGTTGGTCCGCGGGGCTGTCCGACGACGGCCCGTATGTCAGCTTCTCCTCCTATGCAACCAACCTCGTCAAGGGCGATACCAACCGCCGGCAAGATGTTTTCCGCCCCGACATGCATACCGGGGTAATCGAACGAGTAAGCGTTGGGGTTGATGGGGCCTAGGCCAACACCGCGGACACGCAGGGGTCTTCCTCTCCGGACATGAGCGCAGATGGCCAGCGCATTGTCTTTGTTTCGGGGTCTACCAATTTGGTGCCCGGTGAAACCAACAAGCTGAGCGACATCTTCATCCGTGACCTGGCTGCCGGGACCACGACTCGGCTATCCAATGCATCCCCAGAGGTTTCGGTGGTGAACTCTCCTAAGGAGATCAGCCTTTCCCCGGATGGCAGGATTGTGGGCTACGGGGGAAATACTGGGGGCTGTACCGGGCCAAACACTCCGCGACAACGCAAACCTGGACCACCTCCGTGATCGCTCGCAAGACCGGTGGTCATTTTGAGACCGTGGTTGCCAGCAATGGTGGCGTCAGTTACGCGTTCCTGAAGAATAATCCTGCGTACGCCGACAGCACGGAGGTGCGGATCGCGGCTAAGCCTGCGACTAGCAGTTTCACCTACGTCCTCGACCCGGCGCCGCTGGACGACGAGGACGTCGTCCTCAACGATGTCTCAAGGTCGGGGGCGATCGCCTTGACCATGACCGGCACTCTCATCGACGCGCAGCACAACCCCAGCGGCGGCGCCCCCCTGGCCGTGCGCCCCGACGACCCCGGTTGGCAACTCAGCCTCTCCGGCGATGGCACCCGGTCGGTCGGCGTTGTCCGCAGGACGGCCAGGTCACGCTCTGGCAGACCGGCACCGGTGCCGTACCGATCGTCAGCCAGCGCTGACCGCGAGCCGGACCTGACCTCATGCGCCCGCATTCGATGACGAGCCAATGCCCAGCCGGGCGCTCCTGCGCCTGGCTGGGCATTGCCCCCCGGGAAGCGGTGGGCGCCGTTGAGCCTGATTTAGGATGCCGAGCAACGACGGGGAGGGCGGATGGACGAGGTCGTCATCGAGCAGCGGGGGCTGTGGTTCGAGGAGTTCCAGGTCGGCGCGCGCTACCTGCACCGGCCCGGGCGCACGGTCACCGAGGCCGACAATGTGCTCTTCACGACGTTGACCATGAACACCCAGCCGCTGCACCTGGATGCCGCAACGAGCGAGGCATTGCCGCCCTTCCACGCGCGGCTGGTCAATTCGATGTTCACCCTGTCCACGCTGGTCGGGCTTTCGGTCGCGCAGCTCACCCAGGGGACGTTGGTCGCCAACCTCGGGTTCTCCGCGATCGCCTTCCCGGCCCCGGTCTTCCTCGGCGACACCCTGTATGCCGAGACTCTGGTCACCGACAAGCGCGCCTCGAAATCCCGTCCGGGAGAAGGCATTGTGTCCCTGGAGCACACCGCGAAGAACCAGGACGGCACCGTGGTCGCCACCGCCGCGCGGCAGACCCTGGTCCGCCTCGCCCCCGCGTCATGACCGCCACCCAGTCCGAGTCCCGGCCCGCCACGGGTGGATCGACCGAGCCGGTATGGACGCCCGGCCCCGCCTGGCTGTTCTGCCCCGCCGACCGGCCGGACCGCTACGCCAAGGCTGCCGAGCGCGCGGATGTCGTGATCCTCGACCTCGAGGACGCGGTCGCGGCCGACCGCAAGGCGGACGCGCGAGCGGCGCTGGCGGCATACCCGGGCTTGGACCCGGAGCGCACGATCGTGCGGGTCAATGCGGCAGGCAGCCCAGAGCACCCCGCCGATCTGGCGCTGCTTCGCGAGCTGCCCTATCGGCGAATCCTGTTGGCCAAGACTGAATCCGTGGACGATCTGGCCGGCCTCGTCGACTACGAGGTCATCGTGCTCCTGGAGTCGCCGCGCGGGATCGTGCACGCCGCGCAGATCTGTGCGGCCGAGCCGGTCATTGGGGTGATGTGGGGCGCCGAGGACCTGCTCGCGGGCCTCGGCGGCAGCGCCAGCCGGGACGCCGACGGCCGCTACCGCCCGGTTGCCGTGCAGGCGCAATCCACTGCCCTGCTCGCCGCGAAGGCGGCCGGCCGGCTCGCCATCGACGCGGTGCATGTGGATATCGGCGACCTCGACGGACTGGGCCGGGAAAGCGGGGACGCAGTGGCCTGCGGCTTCGACGCCAAGGCGCTCATCCACCCCAGTCATGTGCCGGTCGTGCGCGACGCCTTCCGGCCCCATCCTGACCAGATCTCTTGGGCGACACGGGTTCTCGACTGGGTAGCGGAGCACGGATCGGGGGTCTTCACCCTGGACGGGCAGATGGTCGACGGCCCGGTCGTCGCCCAGGCCCGCCGCATTCTCGCCCGCTGCGCCTGAGCCCAGCCGCCGAGCGCCGTCCCCAGCCCACCCGGCTCCAGCGTCGCGCGACTACAGCCGCGACATCTCCCGCTGGGAGAGTCAGCCGCCCGCTCGGCCGCCCCGACGCAGCGGCGGGTTGAGCTCCACACCCGGGTCGGCGCGGGAGAGCTGCGCCGGGCGGCCGCGGGCGCTCGAG
>CAKZIH010000052.1 GCA_936931335.1 uncultured Nostocoides sp.
CTCCGATCTGCGTTCGCATTTCCCCCTGATCGTCCGCCAGCGGATCCGAGACCAGCCCGAAAGGAGCCGGCGATGCTCGAGAGCGCCGCGACCCTGCTCACCGAACACGCCGAGCTCGAGGGCCAGCTCGCCGACCCGGAGATTGTTGCCGACCAGGTCCGTTACCGCGAGGTCGGCCGCCGGTATGCCGCGCTGACGCCGGTGGTCACGGCATACCAGGCCTGGCGCAGCGCCGAGGACGACCTGTCGGCGGCGCGGGAATTGGCCGCCGAGGATGCAGCCTTCGCCGAGGAGCTCCCGGCGATTGAGGCCACCCAGCAGGCGGCCCAGGAGAAGCTGCGGCGGCTGCTCATCCCGCGCGATCCCGACGATGACCGCGACGTCATCCTCGAGGTCAAGGCGGGGGAGGGCGGGGAGGAGTCTGCGCTCTTCGCCGGCGATCTGCTGCGGATGTATATGCGCTATGCCGAGCGCCGTGGCTGGCGCACCGAGGTGATCGAGGCGACCGAGTCCGATCTCGGGGGCTACAAGGACGTTCAACTCGCGGTCAAGGCCAAGGGCACGCCCGGGCCGGATGAGGCGCCGTGGGCGCGGTTGAAGTTCGAGGGTGGCGTGCACCGCGTGCAGCGCGTGCCGGTCACCGAGAGCCAGGGGCGCATTCATACCTCGGCGGCGGGGGTGTGGGTGATGCCCGAGGCGGAGGAGATCGACGTCCAGATCGACCCCAACGACCTGCGCATCGACGTTTATCGCAGCTCCGGGCCCGGCGGGCAGAGCGTCAATACGACGGACTCGGCGGTGCGGATCACCCATCTGCCGACCGGGGTCGTCGTCTCCTGCCAGAACGAAAAGTCGCAGTTGCAGAACAAGGAATCGGCGCTGCGGGTGTTGCGCGCGCGCCTGCACCAGCTGGCGCAGGAGGAGGCCGACGCCGCCGCCTCCGATGCCCGCAAGTCGCAGGTGCGCACCGTCGACCGCTCCGAGCGCATCCGCACCTACAACTTCCCGGAGAACCGGATCAGCGACCACCGCACCGGCTACAAGGCCTACAACCTCGACATCTTCCTCGACGGGGAGATGGACCCGGTGGTGGATGCGGCGATGAGCGCCGACGAGGCCGCGCGGCTCGCCGCAATCTCCGAGGCCTGAGCCCGTATGTCGGTGTCCCCCACCACGATTCGAAGCGCGGTCCGGGAGGCGAGTGCGCGACTGGCCGTCGCTGGGGTGCCCTCACCGCAGGCCGATGCGGTCGAGCTCGCGGCATTCACTCTCGGGGTTGAGCCGCGCGAAATCCGGCAGGCGATGGCGCTGGGGAAGACCTGGGAGCAGGAGCGTGGCGACCGGTTCGCCGATCTGGTGGCCGAGCGGGCCGAGCGCATCCCGTTGCAGCACTTGACCGGGCGCGCCTACTTCCGCCATCTCACCCTGCACGTGGGGCCGGGCGTCTTCGTCCCTAGGTCCGAGACCGAGGTGGTCGCCGGTCTGGCGATCGACGCCGCTCAGGCGATGCTCGCCGCCGGTGTCGCGCAGCCGGTCGTCGTTGACCTGTGCACCGGTTCCGGGGCGATCGCGCTGGCCGTCGCCGACGAGGTGCCGACCGCCCGGGTGTATGCCGTGGAAGTCTCCGAACTCGCTCATGCCTGGGCCGCCCGCAATGTCGAAGCGTCCGGGCTCCCGGTACGCCTCTGCCTCGGGGATGCCACCTCGGCGTTCCCCGAACTCGAGGGTGCGGTGGATGTCGTGGTGAGTAATCCGCCCTATATTCCAGTTGACCAGGTGCCGGTGGATCCCGAAGTGGCAGAACACGATCCGCAAGTCGCCCTATATGGCGGGTCGGCCGACGGCCTAGCCATCCCCCTGGCCGTGGCCGCACGCGCTGCAGAGTTGCTGCGCCCTGGCGGGGTGTTGGTCATGGAACACGCTGACGCCCAAGGGGCTTCGCTGCCGGCCGCGCTGATGGGCACCGGGTCCTGGGCCGAGGCGGTCGACCACCCGGACCTGGCCGGCCGGCCCCGTGCCGTGGTCGCGCGGCGCCGTGGGTAGTTGGCGACCCGGCAGCAACCCGGCCCCTTGTGATGGCACTAGCCAAGCCTCGACGCGCCCGTCACGGCGCTGGGCGAGCCGCCCGCGCATACTGGCGGGATGCCGGACGAGGACTGGAGCGCCCACGCCAAGGAAGTGGCGGACTATCACGCTGCGGCGGTGCAGCGCGCCAAGGCGGGGGAGGACCGGGCGGGCCGGCGGGCGGTCACGGACTTTGTGGCGGCCGCTCAGGCGGCCGGCATACCGGATCAGGAACTGACGTTGCGGCCCTACTCCGGGCGAGGTCGCTATCGGACCGGCGTGCGCGGGTGGTACCTCCTGCCGGATCGCTCGGTCGGAGTGGATACGGACGCTAACTTCTATGTGCTCTCCGGCCCCGCGTCTCTGACGGCCCGGCTGCGCGGGGTGAGGCTCACGCCCACCTTGGTGCCGGCCCGGGTGGGGGAGCGCGACGGGGAGTCGATGGCGCTGCCCGATCTGCTGCGCAAACGGCTTGCCGCCGGCACCGACCATCCCTAACCCCGCTACGTGCCCCAAAGCAACCCGCCCGGAGGACAACGAAACCCCGGTGCGGCCAGGCCGCACCGGGGTCGAACAGTTGGTGTCCCACACGGCATACGGCGGCGTTATCCCCCTCCACCGCCGACGCCGGTGCTTGTGCCCGCCGATCAGGCGCGCTGGCTGATCCAGATGAACAGCGCAATGATCAGCAGGATCCGACGATCGTCCAAATCAGTCCGGAACCACGCAAGACCAAGTCTCCCTTCTTGGGTCATGACGCCGTCGCCATGACTCACGGGTAACCGTAGACAGTCACCCCGCCCGCGTGGGGCGCAGCGTGGCAGAAACTACGGCGCGCGTCCCGTCGCGCGGGTCGGCTCCAGGACGCGATAGGCGAAGGGGTCGCCGAGTTGCGCCTCGAAGGAGTAGGGCACGGACTGATAGCCGATGCCCCAATAGCCCAGGTCGAGATCGATCTCGCGATACGCCTGCTGGTGCTCGCGTCCGATCGGAGTGCTCACCCCTTCGCGGTGGCAGCGCACCCCCAGGCTGGCGACCGCGGCCACGCGATAGCTCGGGGCATAGAACCGCGGCTGGTATGCCGTCCACCCGCCGGTATGCAGGGCCGCCACCGCGTCGTGCACCGCCACATGGTCGGGATTGGGTTCGCCGTATGCCGTGTGCGTCTTCAGGTCGCTGCCCTCGGGTACCCAGTCGCTCAGCAGGGCGACAGCGGCCGACGCGGCGAACGCCTTCTCGTCCAGACGCACCGCCCAGGGCGGCACGATCGGATAGGCACCCAGCGCAATCACGCTGCGCTCGAACTCGCGGTCGCGGCTGGCTCCGAACTCCGTCTCGCTCGGGGTGTAGCCGAGCAGGCGGGGCAGATCGCGGGTGCGGACCACGGATTTGTTGCCCCGGCCCACGACGATCACCAGGACTTCCCGACCGGCGGCCACGTGCGCCCGAATGGCCGCGCCCATGGTGAGGACCTCGTCGTCCTGATGGGCCGCGACAAAGACCGCGGGAGCCGAGGTCGGCAGGATCCCCACCTCCATACGTGCTCGGGCGCGGGCGCGGCTCGCCCGGTCGGCATCGCCACCGTACTGCCCGCCACCGACACCGGCACCAAAGTTCGAGTCGACGGGCGGCGATGCGGGTCGCGACGCGCGCGCTCCGACATTGGACGCTCCTAGACTGGACGCCCGTGAGCCCCGTCGTCGATGCCACCACTGCCGAAGGCCAGGACAGCGCGATCCTGGCGAGCGTCTCCGCAGTCTCCGGGGGGCGGCTCGTCGTGCTGCCCACGGACACCGTCTATGGCATCGGCTGCGATGCCTTCGACGTGGCGGCGGTCGCCAATCTGCTCGCCGCCAAGGGCCGCGGGCGGGATATGCCGCCGCCGGTGCTGATCGGCGAGGTGCGAACCCTGGACGGCATCGCCACCGACATCCAGCCGTATGTCCGTGACCTGGTCGAGCGGTTTTGGCCGGGCGCGTTAACCGTGATTCTCAAGGCGCAGCCGTCCCTGGCCTGGGATCTCGGTGACACCGAAGGGACCGTCGCCGCGCGCATGCCGGACGACGAGATCGCCCTGGAGATCTTGCGGCGCACCGGCCCGATGGCGGTGACCAGCGCGAACCGGACGGGGGAGCCGGCGGCCACGACGGTCTTGGAAGCCGCCACCCAGCTCGGGTCCTCGGTGGAGGTCTATGTCGACGGTGGGCCGCGCACCAGCCAGTCGCCCTCCACCATCGTCGACTGCACCGGGCCGGCGCCGGTCGTCCTGCGCGCCGGGGCGATCACCGAGGACGACCTCGCCGCGGTGATGACCTCGGCGGCCCTGCCCCAAGACCCCGTGACGCAGGATCCCGAGCCCCAGGACCCGGAGACCCAGGACCCCGATCAGCAGGACCCCAAACCCACGGACGTCTAAAGCTCGTCAGTCCCACCACAAGGTGCAGCCCTGCCCGGTGAGGGCATTGCCGAACCCGCTCAGATCCTGGGTGCCCTGGTCGACGGCGTCGGGGCAATAGAGGTACATCTCGGCGGCCAGCGCTAGCGCCGCCTCCGGGGTGGCCGGCGGCCGGCTCATCCGGAACGACAAGAGGTCCCGAGTGAGTGCGACGGGCTCCAACCCCCAATGCCCGTGCCAGCGTCGCAGCAGGGTCGCATGGTCGCTTCCGTCCAGATCATGGTTGACCGCGCCCGTCCAGCCGATCAGGCCTGGGGCGAGCCAACCGGCACCGGCCGGGATGAGGGCCACCTCGCCCGACTCATCGGCGGGGCTATCCAGGAGTTCCCACCACGGGGTCACCGCGTCGAAGTGCTCGACCCCCGGCCCGAGGTGCACGAACTCCGGGAAGGGCTGGCCCTCGCCGCGGGCGGCGAAGGCGGCCTCGAGCCAGGCCTGCCCGTCTTGTGCGACAACGGGATCGGCGTCTGCGCCATCGTCGAACTCAAAGTGACTGGACTCCCAGGTGTCGTCACCCGTGACCAGGGGCCACAGGCCGGTATGCGGGTGCCGGGCCTGCAGTTCATTCCACAGCCAGTAGGGAGAACTGGTCTGCATCGTCCACACGGGCACGCCCGGGCGCACCTCCCCGCGGAGGGTCACCGGCGGCAGATGCAGACCGAGATCGGCATACCGGCTGACCGGATCGTCGGGCGGGGGGATCTCGACCACGGGAGCGGGCGGGTAGTCGGCCGCGAACGGCGGGACCAGCAGGACGGGGCGATCGTCGGCCATGACGGCACCCTAGCGGCGTCGATTGCGCAGATCCGTGTCACCAATAAGTGGTATGGCGGCCATCGCCGCAGGTCAGCTCGTCACAGCCGCCGACCGAGCGTGATCCCGTCCCCCGCGCGGTCGAGTTCGGCGAACCCGAGTGCCGCATAGAACGCTCGAGCGTCGGTGTTCTGCGCGCCGACCTCGACGTGCACGCCGGGGATGCCGCGTTCGCGCAGCTTGCCTGCCAGGTCGTCGATCAGCCGGCGGCCCCAGCCCTGCCCACGGGCCTCGACCAATAGGTCGATATGCAGGTGCGCGGGATAGTCGGCGAGCACGGCCGGGTCCCTCGCCGGGGGCGAGGTGAAGTGCGCTATCAGCCGCTCGTCATAACTCGTCAGCCCGCGCGCGCCACTGCGATAGGTGTCCCGCAGCGCCGGCCACCAGTCCCGCTCGGCCCACGCCGCGAAGGCCGCGGTGTCGGCCGTGGCCACGACATAGCCGACCGGGGTGCCCAGGTCGACCCGGCGTAGCACCGAGACCAACTGCGGCTCGTGGACGACATACGGGTCGAGGTAGACCAGTGGGATGAGTTCGGGGCGGCGGTGCCGCCCGCTCGCATCCTCGCCGCGGGCGGCAGTGCGCACGCAGATCTCCCGCAGCCAGCCATGATCGCCGTCCAGGTATGAGGTGATGGCCAGCTCCCCGGCATTCGTGGGGTCCACAGCGGTTCCGGTCACCCACCAAGCATGCGATATGCGTCGCCGCCATACCCAATGGGGACGCGTCGGCGACCGGGGCGCCGGGGCACCCAATAGAGTGGCGCGAACAGACCCGGCGACGACAAAGGATCGGTCGATGACCTTCTACGGCTCCGACTATGACGAACTCGAGTCCTTCGACCCGGAGATCGCGGGGGTGCTGATCTCCGAGCTCGACCGGATCCGCGGTGGCCTGCAGCTGATCGCCAGCGAAAACCTCTCCAGCCCGCGGGTGCTCACCGCCCTCGGATCGACCCTGTCGAATAAGTACGCCGAGGGTTATCCCGGTCGGCGCTATTACGGCGGGTGCAGCGAGGTCGACAAGGCTGAGGAGCTGGCGATCGAGCGCTGCAAGAGCCTCTTCGACGCCGACCACGCCAACGTTCAGCCACACAGCGGGGCGAGCGCCAACCAGGCGGTCTATGGCGCCTTCCTCAAGCCCGGCGAGACGATCCTGGCGATGAGCCTGCCGCACGGGGGCCACCTCACGCATGGCACCAAGGTGTCCTTCTCCGGCAAGTGGTTCAACGCCGTCCACTATGGCGTCGACGCCGACAGCGAGGACATCGACTACGACCAGATGGAGTCCCTGGCCCGCGAGCACCGGCCCAAGGTCATCCTCGCCGGTGGCTCGGCGATCCCGCGGCTGATCGACTTCCAGCGCTTCCGGGCCATCGCCGACGAGATCGGTGCGATCTTCTGGGTGGATGCCGCGCACTTCATCGGTCTGGTCGCCGGCAAGGCCATCCCCAGCCCGGTGCCCCACGCCGACGTCGTCTCCTTCACCACGCACAAGGTGCTGCGCGGTCCCCGCTCCGGCGCCATCGTCTGCAAGGCCGAGCACAAGGCCGCGATCGACAAGGCCGTCTTCCCGATGATGCAGGGCGGCCCGCAGATGCACACCATCGCGGCCAAGGCGGTCAACTTCAAGGAGTGCGCGACGCCGGAGTATGCGGCCTACGCCAAGCAGGTCATCGAGAATGCTGCGGTCCTTGCCGAAACCTTGGGCGAGAAGGGTATTCGCCCCACCACCGGCGGCACCGACACCCACCTGAGCCTGCACGATCTGCAGGGCGTCGGGGTGAGCGGCAAGGACGCCGAGGAGCGCGCCGGCGCGGCCGGCATCGTGCTCAACAAGAACGCGATCCCCAACGACCCGGCCCCGCCCAGCGTCGCGTCCGGCATCCGGGTCGGGACCCCGTGCGTGACCACCCAGGGGATGGGCACCGAGGAGATGCGCACCATCGCCGATCTCATCGCCACGGCCATCACCCAGGGCGATGCCGACCCCGAGCACGCGGTGACCAAGGAGGTACGGGCGCAGGTGAGTGACCTGGTCACCCGCTTCCCGGCATACCCGCGGTAGGACCTGAGTGCGGGAGTACCTCTTCGTCCTCGTCGTCGCCATGGCCACGACGTATGTCGCGGTCCCCGCGGCATACCGCTTGGCCGTGCGCATCGGCGCCTTCACCCAGGTCCGCGACCGGGATGTGCACGCGGTGCCCATCCCCCGGCTCGGGGGAGTGGGCATCTTCGCCGGCTTCCTCGGGGCCACCCTGGTGGCGGCCAAATTGCCCTTCCTGCACCAGGTTTTCGATACCCCCGAGCTGTGGGGGGTGCTGGTCGGCGGGGCGATCGTCTGCCTGGTGGGGGCGATCGACGATGTCTATGAACTGGACCCGCTCACCAAACTCGCCGGGCAGATTGTCGCCGCCGGGGTGATGGCCTTCCTCGGCGTGCAGCTGTTCAGCGTCCCGATCGCCGGGGTGACCACGGTGCTGCCGGGCCCGGTGCTGGTGCTCTTCACGATTCTCACGGTGCTGGTCTCCACCAATGCGGTGAACTTCATCGACGGCCTGGACGGCCTGGCCTCCGGGGTGGTCGCTATCGCTGCGGCCACCTTCTTCGCCTATAGCTACTCCATCTCGCGCAGCTTCGATCCGCCCAACGTCTTCAGCTCGGCCACCTTCATCTCGGCCGCGCTGCTCGGCTGCTGCCTGGGTTTCCTGCCGCACAACTTCTATCCCGCGCGACTGTTCATGGGTGACAGCGGTGCCCTGTTGCTGGGGTTGCTGCTCGCGGCGGCGATGATCTCGACGACCGGGGGAGTGAGCCCCTCCCAGGTGTCCACGAATGTCGTCGGCGCGGCCGTGCTGCCCCTGCTCGTGCCCCTGGCGATCATCCTGCTGCCGGTGCTGGACGTGATCCTGGCGATCATCCGGCGCACCCGGGCGGGCCGACGGCCCTGGAGCCCGGACGCGCAGCATCTGCATCACCGGATGCTGCAGATCGGCCATGGCCACCGACGGGCGGTGCTGCTGCTGTGGCTCTGGGCGGCCGTGGTTTCCGCGGGCTCGATCGGCTATGTCTTCCTCGACGCGGGGGTGGCCACCGGGTTGGTCGCCGGGGCCCTCGCCCTCAGCGTCGCGCTGACGGTGTGGTTGCCACGGTTTTCCGCCCCGGGGCACCGGCCCAAGCGGATCTGAGGGGCGGGCAACGGCATACCGGC
>CAKZIH010000053.1 GCA_936931335.1 uncultured Nostocoides sp.
GCCGAGACCGCGCGCTCGCTCGGGTCCGGCGGCTCGGTCGCCGTCGCGCTCGGCTCGGCCGCTGGCGGCGATGGTCTGGTCGGCTTCGAAGCGGGTCAGCGGCACAGCACCTCCCGCCTGCTCGACGGCGAATACCCCAAGGTCGCGAAGATCTTCCCGAGCAGTTCCGAGACCGAGGCGGTCATCAAGACCAGCGACCTGATCGAGGCCGTCAAGCGCGTCTCCCTGGTCGCCGAGCGCAATACCCCGGTGCGCCTGCGCTTCAGCGCCGACCAGGTCGACATCGAGGCCGGCACCGGCGACGACGCCCAGGCGTCCGAAGCCGTCTCCGCCCGGGTTGAGGGCCCCGGCCTGGATATCGCCTTCAACCCGGCATTCCTGCTCGACGGTCTGGGGGCACTGCACACCCCATACGCCCGTATGTCGTTCACCGCCCCCCTCAAACCGGCGATGATCACTGGTCAGGCGGAAGAGGATGGGTCCGCCGATTTGCAGTACCGATACGTTCTCCAACCGGTGCGCCTGACCTCCTAGAGTGATTCCCGGGCATCTCGCCACCAGGGGCACAACAGCGATCCAATAGGAGTCAGTAATGCAGCTCGGTTTGATCGGCTTGGGCAAGATGGGCGGCAATATGCGCGAGCGCCTGCGCCGCGCCGGCCACGAGGTCATCGGTTACGACATCAACCCAGAGGTCACCGATGTGCCCTCCCTGGAAGAGCTCGTCAGCAAGCTGCAAGCTCCGCGCGTGGTGTGGACGATGGTCGCCGCGGGGGAGATCACCCGCAAGACCGTTGCCTCGCTCGCTGAGTTGCTGGAGCCCGGCGACCTGGTCATCGACGGTGGCAACAGCCGCTTCACCGACGACTTCGAGAACGAGAAGTTGCTGCAGGAGAAGAACGTTGGCTACCTCGACTGTGGCG
The DNA here is from genome assembly GCA_936931335.1 of uncultured Nostocoides sp. Classification (GTDB taxonomy): domain Bacteria; phylum Actinomycetota; class Actinomycetes; order Actinomycetales; family Dermatophilaceae; genus Nostocoides_A. Next base: position 924 of record CAKZIH010000053.1, read on the forward strand.
TCTCCGGCGGCATCTGGGGCCTGGAGAATGGTTACGGCCTGATGGTCGGCGGCGAGGGTGAGCTCGTCGAGCGTGCCATGCCGATCTTCGACGCGCTGCGCCCCGAGGGCCCGCGTGACGAGGGGTTCGTGCACGCCGGCAAGGTGGGCGCCGGGCACTACACCAAGATGGTGCACAACGGCATCGAGTACGGCCTGATGCACGCCTATGCCGAGGGCTACGAGCTGCTCGAGAAGAAGGACATCGTCACCGACGTCCCCGGTGCGTTCAAGGCCTGGTCGCGCGGCACCGTGGTCCGCTCCTGGCTGCTGGACCTCATGGTCAAGGCGCTGGAGGAGAACCCCACCCTTGAGGATGTCTCCGACTACACCGTCGACTCCGGCGAAGGCCGATGGACGGTCGAAGAAGCCATCGCACTGTCCGTGCCGATGCCGGTCATCTCCGCCTCGCTCTTCGCCCGCTTCGCCTCGCGGCAGGAACACTCGCCGACCATGCAGGCCGTCGCGGCGCTGCGTGGGCAGTTCGGTGGCCACCAGGTGATGACCATTGCCGAGGGCGACCAGCTGCGCGAGGAGGGTGCCCAGGCGCCCGCCGGTCACAAGGAGGCCGAGGCCCGCGTGGAGCCCAAGGAGCAGCCGGCGCAGACCCCCGACGAGGCCCGGGCCCGCGGCAAGGATGCGACCGACGCGGGTCCCTCGTCCGGCAGCGGCAGCACCGACGGCGGCGCGGGTGGCGCGGCCAACGCCGGCCCGACCTCGGGTACCGGTTCCACGCCCGAGGGTGGCGACAACACCGGCTCGCAGGAGCGGTCCGGCTCGATCAACTGAGGTGTTCGTCCGGCATCTGAGCCTGGTCGACTTCCGCAGTTACCCGCACGCCGAGATCCCGCTCGGGCCGGGTATCTCAACCCTGCTCGGGCGCAACGGCCAGGGCAAGACGAATGTGGCCGAGGCGCTCGGCTACCTGGCCACCCTCGATTCCCACCGCGTCTCCACGGACCAACCCTTGGTCCGGATGGGGGCGGCCCAGGCGGTGGTTCGCGGTGCCGTGGTGCACGAGGGACGCGAGACTCTCATCGAATTGGAGATCAATCCGGGGCGGGCCAACCGAGCACGGTTGGCCCGCACCCCGGTCACCCGTCCCCGGGATGTGCTGGGGACGCTGCGTTCGGTGATCTTCGCCCCCGAGGACCTCGCCTTGGTCAAGGGGGATCCCTCCGCCCGCCGGCGCTTCATCGATGACCTGCTGGTGCAGCGTCAGCCCCGGTGGGCGGGGGTGCGCGCGGACTACGACCGGATCCTCAAGCAGCGCAGCGCGCTATTGAAGTCGGCGGCGCCGGTGCTGCGCCGTGGGGGCCGTGGCGCCCGCCTGCCCGCGGGGACCTCGAGCGAGGAGGCGCGAGCCGACGCACTGCATACCTTGGAGGTCTGGGACACCCAGCTCGCCGGGCTCGGTTCGCAACTGATCTATGCCCGATTGCGCCTGCTGCGCGACCTGCGCGAGCTCCTTGGCACGGCATATGCGCAGGTCAGCGGGGCGGATGGGGACGCCATGGTGAGTTATCGCTCCTCGCTGACCGAGGACGTGGCCACGGTGCTGGCGGCCGGTGAGGTGCCGGAGGTCGAGGACCTGCGGTTGGCCTTTCACGCGTCCTTGGAGCAGGTGCGCTCGGCCGAGATCGACCGCGGGGTCAGCCTGGTCGGGCCGCACCGGGACGATCTCGTGCTCACCCTCGGTGGGCTGCCCGCCAAGGGGTATGCCAGCCACGGCGAGTCCTGGTCGATCGCCCTCGGGCTCAAGCTCGCGGCATACCAACTCTTGCGGCACGACCTGGGGACCGACCCGGTGCTGGTCCTGGACGATGTCTTCGCGGAACTGGACAGCGGGCGCCGCGAGCGGTTGGCGGAGATGATCTCCGACTGCGAGCAGGTGCTGATCACCGCCGCTGTCGCCGAGGACATCCCCGCGGAGCTAACGGGGCAGCGGTTCTCGGTGACCAAGGGCGAGATCACCCTCGTCGACTGACGCGGTCGACCGGTCGCGGGGCCAGAATGGCGGGGTGAGCACTTCGCCGACTGACGCCATACCCGGTGCGGGTATGGACGAATGGGCTCGCGAGGAAGCCGCCGCGGACGCAGGCGAATCGAACGCAACCGAATCGGACGGGCCGGACGCCGCCGACGAGGCGTTGTTGCGGGCCCGGGCCGTGGCCCGGGGCCGCGGGTTGCGCCCCGGCGCTCCCGCCCGGCGGACCATCCGGGGCACCGCCACCACCAGTGCCCGCGGGGGCGACCGGGATCCGGCGTTGATCGGCGCGGTCGTGGACAAGCTGGTCAACGACCGCGGCTGGGAGCATCAGGTCGATGTGGGCGGAGTGACCGGTCGCTGGCCCGAGATTGTCGGAACCGACCTTGCCGCAAACGCCACTCCGGAGACCTTCACGGACGGGATCCTCGTCATCCGGGCCTCCTCGACGGCCTGGGCGACCCAACTGCGGTTGCTGGAAAGCACGCTGCTGCAGCGCATCGCCGAGGAGACCGGCCCGGACGTGGTCCTGGAACTCCATATTCTCGGCCCCACCGCGCCGAGCTGGTCCCATGGCCGCCGCAGTATCACCGGCGCCCGCGGCCCCCGCGACACCTACGGGTGAGCAGGATGCGACGCGTCCGACCCGCCCACGGCCCGGTGACCTCCATGGTGCTGCCGGCGATTCTGGCCGCGGTGATGCTCCTGCTGGCGCTCGCGTGGTTGCTCATGGAGGCCGCGGCCGATGGGGGCCAGGAAGCCACTCAGTCGTCGGCGCACAGCACCCAGGGCGCCCTGCCCAACGCGCCCGCCACCACGGCGGGCTCGGCCGCAGCCGGCTCCTCGGGCACGGCCACCGGCAGCACGGCCACCGTGCCCGCCGACGCGACCCCATGCCCGAGCGCCACCGGGTCCCGCCAGGCCTTCGCCGGCAGTGTCCGGACTAACTGCGGTTTCGCGGCCGCGGTACTCGCCGGCTGGGATGCCGCCGGAGCCACCGCGGGCGCCAAGGTCGAACTGCAGGTGCGCGACCCGCTGACCGGGGAAGAGCTGGCAACGAACTGTCTCGGGCAGCCACCGATCATCTGCCTGGCCGCGGAGAACCGCATCGTCTATCTGCGGTGATCGCCAATCGGATGCGGCTGTCAGTGCCCTCGGACAGACTGAGTCCATGACCCACCACGACCCGGCCGCCGCCCGCCACCGGTGCTCGATCGTGCCGCCGCACCTGCTGGAGCGGTTGGCGCAGGCACCCGATGCAGAGGTCGCAGCCCGCGCCCGCGAAGCGCTGCTCGATGTCGACCGGGTCACCCTGCACCGGCACGCGCACGCGCTGCCCGGCGAGCGCACGACCCCGCAGCCGCGGATGGGACGCAGCACCTTGGGCGGCGGTCCGATCCGGGTGATCAGCGATGCGCAGAACGAGACCATACTGCCCGGTATTCCGGTCCGTGCCGAGGGCGAACCCGAGACCGGTGATGTCGCCGCCACCGAGGCGTATGACGGCCTCGGCCATACCTGGCAGCTCTACGCCGAGGCGTTCGAGCGCAACTCCCTGGACGGGCGCGGTATGCCGCTGCGCGCCAGCGTCCACTACGGCCGCGACTACGACAACGCCTTCTGGGATGGCACCCAGATGGTCTTCGGCGACGGTGACGCCCGGGTCTTCGGCCGGTTCACCGCCAGCCTCGATGTGATCGGCCACGAGCTTGCGCACGGGGTGACCGAACATACGGCCGGGCTGATGTATCAAGGTCAGGCCGGGGCACTGAACGAGTCGATGTCCGATGTCTTCGGCTCCCTGGTCAAGCAGCGCGCCCTGGGTCAGGACGCGGGCAGCGCCGACTGGCTCGTCGGTGCGGAGTTGTTAATCGGCGAGGCCGCCGGGATGGCCCTGCGCTCGCTCAAGGCGCCGGGTACCGCATACGACACCCCGATGCTGGGCAAGGACCCCCAGCCGGGGCACATGAACGACTATGTCGACACCGACGAGGACCACGGCGGGGTGCACATCAACTCCGGCATCCCCAACCGTGCCTTCTATCTGTGCGCCACGGCCCTGGGCGGCAATGCGTGGGAGGCCCCCGGTCAGATTTGGTATGCCGTGCTCACCGGCCCCGGCATCAGCGCGGATTGTGATTTCGTCACCTTCGCCGGGCTCACCGTCGACGAGGCGATCACCCGGCATGGCGCCGACTCCCCCGAGGCGAATGCGGTGCGGGAGGCCTGGGCGCAGGTCGGCGTGCTGGGCACCGCGCAACCGGATGAGATCCCAGTCGATGCGGAGCCGGTCCCGCTCAGTGATCCCCCCGACTGGACTGACGGCAGTGATCCCGCGCCCGATCCGGCCCCGCCCCCGGATGAGTCCGGGACCGGGTATCACGAGCCGAGCCCGGACGATTTTGAGCATGAGGGCGTCGAGGTGCCCGCGGATGCCGTGGTCGACGTCAGCCGCTCCGGCGGTATCGCCGGACTGACGGTGCACCGCTCGGTGGTCCTGCAGCAGTTGCCCCCCACCGAGGAGCAGGAATGGCGGTCGGTGCTGCGCCGGCAGACGTTGCAGTCGATCGATGCCCAGGCCCAGAGCTACGCCGGGCGGACCATTCCGGACAGCTTCTGCTACCAGGTCAGTTGCGCGCTGCCCCCCGTCGAGGTCGCCATCGCCGAGCAGCACCTGCCGGCCGAGCTGCGTGCCCTCTTCGAGCGCACGCTGCGGGGCGACTGAGCGCAGCCAGCCCCCAGGCAGGCGATCTGCAATCAACGGGTTGCGCTTATCCCTTGGATGTGCAATCCTTGAGTTGCAGGTGGTCACCGGGACCGCCCACACACGGCAGGAGAAGACGCCCATGAACGTGGACGACACCATCGAGCGCGAGGTCACGATCGCGGCCAGCCGGGGCATCGTTTGGGATCTGGTCGCCACCGCGGGGTGGTGGATCGGGGATGACGGAATCACCGCCAACCGCATCGAAGAACGCGACAGCAGAAGCGTGGTGATCCATCCCACGCTGGGCGAGTTCCCGCTCATCATCGAGGCCAGCGATCGCCCCAACCGGATCAGCTATCGGTGGGCCCCCTGGGACGCGCAGCAGAGAGCCGAGGAAGGCACGCTGGTGGAGTTTGTCCTCACCGGACCGCAGGAGGGACCCACCACCGTCCGCGTGGTGGAGTCCGGCTTCCGAGCCCTGGATTTGCCGCCCGAGCAACTCGCCGCGAACTACGCGGAGAACTCCAGCGGCTGGAATCAGGAACTCGACCTGCTCAAGCGTCACCTCGAAGGTGCCGATGCCCAAAACTGATGCGACGGCGGTCTTCACCGCTCTCGCCGACCCCACTCGGCGGGAGTTGCTGGAGGCGGTGGCGTCGACGGACGGCATCACCGCATCGACGCTGGCGACCCGGCATACCGTCTCTCGGCAGGCGATTGCCAAGCATTTGACGGTGCTCGCCGACGCTGGCCTGGTGGAGCCGTTCCGCGTTGGCCGGGAGGTCCGGCACCGGGTGTGTCCGCAGCCGTTACGGGACACCGCCACCTGGCTGGCCGAGCACGCGGACACCTGGGATCAGCGACTCGGTGCGCTCAAGGCTGCGGCCGAAGCGGAGCAGCAGCGACGTGGCGCTCACTCGGGAGCGAGTGCTCAGGAACCAGGACCGGGCGGCTCACCCACGTAGTTAGCATGGCTCTCGCCCGGATCCGCGGCATTCCACACCCACCGCAGGGAGCGCGAACTATTGCCGAGCCCGTCCGCCGGACGACTGGGATGACCAGGTCGCGCACCGTGTCCGAACCCCGCCGAGGGCGCGCTGCGATCGTGCTGCGGTGCTGGCTCGTCCTCGGCCTGCTCGCCCTGATCGCCTTCGCCGTCACGCTCAGCCACCGGACCCCGACGTATGTCGCGGTGGCCCACCTGCGGGCGAGCGCACCCGGGCAACTCGTCGCGGCAACCCCGGCCGACATCCTGGAACGGACGCATGCGCTGCTACGGCCAGCGAGCTTTGCCGGCGCGGAGCGACCGGTGCTCACGCTGCGGATCGACCGGGAGGACGCGGCATACCGGGTGCGCGCCAGCGCGCGGGAGGCGCAGTTCGCCGCGGACGCCGCAGACACCGCCGCCGATCTGCTCCGACTCGGCTCGGGTGCCCGGCTGCAACCGGCGCAGGTTCCCCCGCTGCCCCGTCCGGACGCGGTCTGGCTCGGCTTGGCAGCGATCCCCCTGATAGGACTCCCGCTTGTGCTGCTGTGGCGGACCCGTCGATCGGCTCGGGATCGGGCCCCGGCACCCGCAGGTGCGGACGCGACATACCGGGCGCCGGCAGCCGGAGCGGAACCCGGGCGGCGGGCGCTGCGCACCGACATCGAAGGCCTGCGGGCGGTCGCGGTGAGTGTGGTGGTGCTCTGGCATGCCGGGGTGAGCTGGCTACCCGGGGGTTTCACCGGTGTGGACATGTTCTTCGTCATCTCCGGCTTCCTGATGTCCGGCGTCCTGCTCGGCCAGATCGCTCGGGATGGCCGGGTGCGCCTGGGCAACTTCTATGCCCGCCGCGCCCGGCGGCTGCTTCCGGCTGCGCTCACCGCCCAGGTGGGGATCGTGGTGCTCACTCTCACCTTCCTGCCCCGCCCGCGCTGGGCCGGTGTGGGATCCGACGTCGTGGCGGCCGCGGCATACGTCGTGAACTGGCGGATGGCCTCGAATGCCGTGGACTACCTGCAGGTCGATTGGCTGCCTAGCCCGGTGCAGCACTTTTGGAGCCTGTCGGTGGAGGAGCAGTTCTATCTCGCCTGGCCGGTCGTAGTGCTGCTGGGGGCGCTGCTCGCCAGTCGCCTGCGCATCCCGGCTCGACGGATCGTGCTCGTCATCAGCCTGCTGGTCTTCGTCGCCTCACTCGCGATATCGGTGCGGTGGACGCAGAGCACCCCGACCACCGCCTATTACGTGACGCCCACCCGGGTCTGGGAGCTCGCGCTCGGCTCGGTGATCGCCTGCACCCCGGCGGTATGGCGTCGCCTGCCCCGCCCGCTGGTGACCCCTTTGGCCTGGGCCGGGGCGGTGCTCGTCGTCGCCGCCATGTTCACCATCCACCCGGGTGACCCCTTCCCCGGCTGGCGCGCGCTGATCCCGACGGTCGGCGTCGCCCTGCTGATCGCCCTGGCTCCGGAGTGCGGCCGTCGGGGTCCGTATGCCGTGCTCGCCCTCCCCGCGCTGCAACGCATCGGCGGGCTGTCCTACAGCATCTATCTCTGGCACTGGCCCTTCATCGTCACCGCCATGGCGCTGACTACGGGTTCCGGGACTGTCGCGGTCCAGACCGGGCTGCTGGCGGCCGCGCTATCCCTGATCCCCGCCTGGCTGTCCTATCGCTTTATCGAGGAACCGTTGCGCCGCAACGGGATTCGGTTGCCTTCAGTGCGACGGGATCGGGCTTCGCTCTACCTCGGTCTGACCAATTCCTTGGCCGCCGCCTGCTGCGGAGTCTTCCTCCTGGCGCTCGCCTGGCCGGCCTCCTGGGTGGGTTCACCGGTGCGCTGGTCAGTTCCACCCGCCGTCCTTGCCGCCCGCCCAGCGACCGGCGCGGCAGTGCTCGGAGCCGATCCGGCTGCCTCGCCGCAGGGGGTCGCGATCGACGACCCGGGCCGCACCA
>CAKZIH010000054.1 GCA_936931335.1 uncultured Nostocoides sp.
TCCATCACCAGGACGATCTCCGCGACCGCGCTACACCACTATCCGGGACTCAACTTCGCGGGGACTGGTGACAATGCCCGCCGTGGCACGGCCACCTTGCGTATGCGGGGCTACCGCGATGCGCTTACCGCTGCCGGATTGCCGGTCAACGCCGAGGATGTGCAAGAGACGCCGGCCTATCGCCGCCGGGTGGGGGCCGAAGCGATGGCGCGACGACGTACTGGCGATCGGCGCGCCGCGAGTGGTGGCCGAGGCGGGCCGTCCGGTTCCCGATGACTTTGCGGTTCTCGGTTTCGATGGCACGGACGAGAGTGCGCTCAGCGTTCCGGCGCTGACCACGATCAACCCGGGCAAGGGCGCGATCGCTAGGGCGGCGGCGGAGTTGATCGGACCTCCCGGCCAGGCACGGGCGGCCCGACAATCAGCCGGCGGCGTGCCCGCGCAGCGGGAGATCCAGGTGCCCTTTGCGCTGATCCCACGAGAGAGCACCGACGGTTAGGCGAGCTGCGCGTCGAGGTTGCGGCGATGCCTTAGCCGCTGATGACGACCGTGCAGACCTGGAGGCCGAAGTGGTCTGACAAGAGGCGAGCAATTGCATCCGCGGTGGCCTGGTGGCGCGCAAGAGAGCACTCGGCCTCAGGAAGCCCCGGACCCCGCCGTCGCGGATGCCACGAGCACTTGCGCCGCTCGTTTCGCCGTGGCGGGAGCAGCTGGATCGGCACCGAGCGCGCCGTCGGCGAGCCCGCCGTCGAGCAGCAGGCTCAGCGACTGCGCGAGGGTAGCCGGATCGGCCGCCCCGGCATCGCGCGCGAGGCGTGCGAACCACCCGCGCACCGACGCCTTGTGCGCGACGGTGCGGGCATGGACCCGGGACCCGGGCTCGGACTCCGCTCCCGCGTTGAGGAACCCGCACCCGCGATACCCCGTCGTGCGACAGGCCACGCTCAGCGCGTCGAAGGCGCCGACGAGCTGAGCCGCCGGATCCGGCCCGGCCGCTGCGGCCGCCTCGCGCAACTGCCCCGTCCAGATCTCGTCGACCTGATCCAGGTAGGCGAGCACCAGCTCGTCCTTCGAGGCGAAGTGCTTATAGAAGGTCGCCTTCGCGACACCGGACTCGGCGATAAGGCGGTCGACCCCCACCGCGCGAATTCCGTGGGCATAGAAGAGGCGGAACGCCGTATCGAGGATCCGGTCGCGGGCTGAGGTCATGGGCCTTGATCCTAGACAGACCTGTCTGCTACGTTCCCACGACAGGCAGACAGACCTGTCTGCCTACTCACGGACAGGGAGACTTCATGAACATCGCAGTCCTCGGCACCGGCATGGTCGGACGGTCCGTCGCAGCGGGCCTGCGTCGCATCGGCCACGACGTCGTCATCGGCACCCGCGACCCGCAGGCGACCCTCGCCCGCGTCGAGGATGAGGCCGATGGGGCGACCTTCGCCGACTGGCTCCGCGGGCAGGAGGGCATCGAGCTGGCGTCCCTCGCGGACGCCGCCGCCCGGGCCGACCTCATCGTGCTCGCCGGCAGCGGCTCGGCATCCCACGACATGCTCGCCGCCGCCGGCGCCGACCACCTCGACGGCACCGTGGTCCTCGACATCTCCAACCCGCTCGACTTCAGCGCCGGTTTCCCGCCGAGCCTGCTCATCAAGGACACCGACTCGCTCGGGGAGCAGCTGCAGCGCGCCTTCCCCGGGGTCCGGGTCGTGAAGTCTCTCAACACCCTCACCGCGGACCTCATGGCCCGACCCGACCTCCTGCCCGAGGGCACGACTGTCTTCGTCTCCGGCGACGACCCGGACGCCAAGGCGCAGGTCACCGAGCTGCTCACGGCGCTCGGCCACACCGACGTCATCGACCTCGGCGGGATCGAGTCCGCGCGCGGGACCGAGATGTTCTTGCCGCTGTGGCTACGCATGATGGGAGCCCTCGGCACCACGATGTTCAACATCAAGGTGGTCCGCTAGGTCGCCCACGCATCGCACTCTCGGAGGAGAACCTTCTCTCTGGCGGCGGCGCGGTAGGCGAGCTAGTCGGCGGGCGACCTCAGTCCTCGGGGAGGTCGGCGAACGCCTTCTTCGTGTCGTTGTACCAACCGAGGGACTTCTTGGGGTGCAGCCAGCGACCGCGCATCTCCTTGTTCGCGGGCTCGTGCGCAGCATCGCCGGCCTTCACCGCGTCCTTGAGGTGCTGGTCCTGCTGCTTGATGACGTCGTCCGCACTCTCGGCACGGAAGGTGCGGTCGCAGGGGCCGCCGAGCTGCTGGCAGGTCATCGTTTTCATGGTGAATCTCCTTGTGTGAGTTGACTCTTTGGGCTGGACAAGGGTTGTGGTGGGTCCGGGGAGGTCAGCGGGTGTCGGCGTCGCGACGCCGCCGGAGCTTGGCGATGAGGTCGGGCTCGGCCCGGAAGGTGATAGCGGTGACGACACCTCCCTCGACCGTGAAGTCGAAGGCGACCCGGGCGGTGCCGCGGTCGAACCACGCAGCTCCCGGTCGGTCCTCGATGAAGACCGGCAGCGCCGATGCCGCCGCACCATTGAAGAAGCCGGCGACCTGGTCGCGACCCTCGATCCTCGTCGGCGTCCCCAGCGCGACCGCCGCGGCATCGCCGCTCACGACGACCCCCGGCGCGAGGAGTTGGAGGAGGCGATCGAGCTGGCCACCGCGGGCCGCAGCGAGAAAGGCATCGACTATTTCCCAGTCGGCGAGTCGGTCCGCGGCCGGCGGCGCCGCCACCTTGGCTCGAGCGCGCGACGCGAGCTTGCGTGCGGCCGCGGGCGAGGTGTCGAGGAGTTCGGCGATCATGGGGAACTCGAAGCCGAAGGTGTCGTGGAGGACGAACGCGATGCGCTCCGTGGGGGTGAGGCGATCGAGGACGACGTGGAGGGCGATCGACACGGTGTCGGCGAGCGCAACGCGCTCGGCCGGATCACTGTCCGGTGCGGGTCCCTCGAACGCCGAGTCCTGCGACGGCTCAGGCGTCTTGGCCTTGAGGCGGTCGAGGCAGAGGCGCACGGTTGTGGTCGTCAGCCAGGCAGGCGGGTTGTCGATGTCGGCGGTGGTGCCGTGCCAGCGCAGCCACGCCTGCTGGACGATGTCCTCGGCCTCGACCGCGTCGCCGAGTACGCGGCCCGCGAGGCCCACCAGCCGGGGTCGCTCGGCCGCGAAGATCGCCGTGTCGTCCATGGACCTTCCTTCTCCTCCTGCTGGCCGTTCACTCCCTTGACGAGTCAGCTCGCCCAAGTGTGACCACCGCGACGCCCAGGTGTGGCCACAAGTCGATGAGGCGAATCGAGCTCGTCGCGCGACTCTGCGGTTACGGAGATTGATGACGTCGGCGTGGTGGACGCGGCGGTTGATCATCGCGGCGGCGGCGGCGGCGTCGTCGGCGACGTCGTCGTCGTCGAAGACTTCGGCTCAGCGGCCAAAGGGCTTTTTGTTGGTCACAATTCGCAACGCGCGCTCGTACCGCTCACAGATACAACGCCGCGAATCCTCACGGGTGGTCGCGCAGGTATCGGCCGAAGTGGGGGACGGTGAAGGCGATGCGGCCGCGCTCGGTCGAATAGATCAGGCCCTTCTTCAGCAGGGCATCCCGGGCGGGGGAGAGGGATTGGGGTTGTTTGCCGAGCCAGCGCGCCACATCGGCGGTGGGCACCGAGTCGAGCTCGGTCACCTCGCCGAGTTCGTATGCCGGGGAGTCCGATTCATCGTCCGCGCCGGTGACCGGTTCGCCGTCTAGCCCCACCAGCCCAAGCGCCGCCATGGCGCGCAGGTAGTCGCGCTCGGCGGGGGTGGCCCGCTCATACCGGCTGCCGAAGAAGCCGACGGCGAGTTCCGCCTCGGCGCGGGGCACGGCTACGCGCACGTCGTCGCGGGTGATCGGGCTCACCGGGGCGAGGTCCCAGACCTCCTTGCCGTAGGCCTGGATGAAGTACGGATAGCCGCCGGTCACGGCATACAGCTCGGTGAGTGCCTCGGGCTCGTATGCCGCGTCCTCCTCCGCGGCGGGCACGGTGAGGGCCGCGTCGGCGGCGTCCCGGTCGAGGCGGTCGATCCGGGCATACCGGAAGAGCCTCTCGGAGTAGGACTTCGACGCGGACAGCACCGCGGGCAGGTGCGGCAGGCCGGCGCCGACGACGATCACCGGCAGCGAGGTCTGGGAGATCTCGTGGCAGGCGGCACACAGCGCGGAGACATCTTCCGGGCCGAGGTCCTGCATCTCGTCGATGAAGATCGCGATGCCCCGGCCGAGGTCCTGCGCCAATCCGCCGATGTCGCTGAGCAGTTCGACGAGGTCGATCTCGATATCCCCGGAGTCGGCGCGGCCGGCCACCGCCGGCGCCTCGATCCCCGGGCTCCACCGGTCGCGGAGCTTGGCGTTGGGGGCGTTGTCCCGCTGCGCGAAGGATTTCACCACCCCGAGCACATGGTCGACCTGATCGCTTTGGGTGTGCCCGAGTTCGCGGATCGCCACATGGGCCGCCGCGGCCATCGGTCGGCGCAGGGTCTGATCGGGGCGAGCCTCGAACTTCCCGGTGCCCCAGCCGGCCCGAACCGCCTGTCCCCGAAGGGCATTGAGCAAGACCGTCTTGCCGACCCCGCGCAGGCCGGTGAGGATCAGCGAACGTTCCGGGCGCCCCTTGGCCACGCGTTGCAGCACGATGTCGAACTGGTCGAGCTGCTCGGTGCGCCCCGCCAGCTCGGGCGGCCGCTGTCCGGCGCCGGGGGCATAGGGGTTCCTGATCGGGTCCACGATCGCAACCTATGTCGTTGTCTAGAGATTTCCGGAGATATCCCCAGAAAACCGTATGGGCGTGTCCGCTGCCCTTATCCGCCGATCGCCCGGGTGCTCAGCACCAGGGCCAACGCCGACAACCCCACGAGCAGCACCAAGACGGTGAGCGCGACGACCTCACCCGCGGCGCTGCCCCGGCCTCCGGCCACCTCGATCCGGCGCGAATGCCGCAGCCGCACCAGACCCAATCCCGCACCGACCCCGGCGACGATCGGCGCGATGACAATGGCGCCATACTCGGGCAGCCACCGGCAAAAGAGGCCGGTCACCGTCATCACCGCCAGCAGGGTGCGTCCCCAGGACAGGTCCGAGCGCTCGCGCGCCAGCCCGGTGTCACCGGCCCAGGGATCGTTGGCGGACAGCACGATTCACCCGCGGGTGGCGATGGACACCGCGAGCAGGGCCGAGGCCACCGCGACCCCGGCGGCGAGCACGAGCGCCAAGGGATTCAACGGCAGCGGCCGGGATTGGCGCATGGCGCGCTCCAAAGTCACCCAGCGATAACAGGAGGCGGCGGCGAGCACCATACCGAGGCAGATGAGCGTCAGCGAGAGCGCGCGTCGGGTGCCCGCGGAGAGCACCTGGCCCGCGAACGCCTCGATCGCGATGCCCCCGCCGAGCAGGGTCAGGGAGGTACGGATCCAGGCGAGGAAGGTGCGTTCGTTGGCCAGGCTGTAGCGCGGATCGGGTTCGCGGCCGGGCCCGAGCACCCACTGTTCGAAGCGGGTGCCCCGATCGTTCTCCGGTATGCCGTCCGCCCCCAAGGTCGACTGGGACTCGTTCGCCGGCACCTCAGCACTCCCGGCCCGGATGATGCTGGGCGAGAACGTCATTCGGGTTCATCGCGCGGACTCCCGCACCGAGATCAGGTGGCGCACCACCCCGGGCAGCCACCCGGTCTCCCCGCGCATCCACCGCGCTGCGACGAGGTTGCCGGGCACCACCACGAAGTCGCCCTCGCGCTCGTCGGCGACCGCCAGATCGGTCCCGAAAACGTCGGTGACGATTCGCCAGCGCAGGTCGGTATGCCCCGTCAGATATTCACCGAGCCCGATGGCGAACCGCTCCACCAGTAGGTCGTGATCCTCCCGGCGCCGCTTCGCGGTGCCGGACCACTGCGCATACGCCTGGTCGTATGCCGCGGCCAAACTCTCCAGGTTGTCGACGTCCACCCCGGCCTCGGCCAGCGCGGCCAGGCCCGCGGCGATGCGCTCCCGCTCGCCCTCACCCAGACCGCGGTCGCGAGGGCGCAGCGGCCCCATACCGTTCTCATCGATCAGGGTTTCATCCGCGGCCGGATAGCGCGCCGGAGCGGGCGCACCCCGATCATCGGCAACCCCGGCATCGGGGTCACTCTTGCGGGAGAACCAGCCCATGAGGCGAGGGTACCGGCGGGCGCCCCGCGGGTCAGAGGACCCGGGGCTGCCCCGTCTCGGCCGTCATCGACTTGCCCGCCGACGCCCAGGCGCGCATACCGCCGTCGACGTTGACCACGTCATACCCCTGGGCGGCAAGGTAATTGACCACCTGGGCGGACCGGCCGCCGGAGCGGCAGATGATCGGCAGGGGTTCGCCATCGGGCAGGTCGCCGATGCGCACGGGGATGTCGCTCATGACGATGTGGACGGCGCCGGGGGCATGCCCGGCCGCCCATTCGTCGTCTTCACGGACGTCGACGACGACGGCATCATCGGCAAGGTCGGTCACGGCGATGGCGGGAATCGGGCTCACCTCGCCATTGTGCCCCGCCTGGTATGCCCGTCTGGTGCCTACCTGTCCTACTTGAGGAACTTCGAGGTGCGCCGGTCGGCCAGCGGCTTACCGCCGGTCTGGCAGGTCGCGCAGTACTGCAGCGAGGAGTCGGCGAAGGACACCTCGCGAACGGTGTCACCGCATTCGGGACAGACCTCGCCGGTGCGGCCGTGAACCCTCATGCCGGCGCGTTTGGCGTCCTTGAGTTCGGTAGCCGGCTTGCCCGCGGCGGCGACAACCGCGCTGGTCAGCGTCTCGCGGGTCGCCTCATACAGGCGGGAGACGGCATCGGCATCCAGGGTCGCCGCAATCGCAAAGGGGGACATCTTGGCGACGTGGAGGATCTCGTCGGAATAGGCATTGCCGATGCCGGCGATGATCCCCTGGTCGCGCAAGACGCCCTTGATCTGCGCGCGGCGGCTGGCGAGGATCGCGGCGAACTCCTCCTGGCTGAAGTCCGCGGCGAGCGGGTCGGGCCCGAGGGTGGCGATGCCGGGCACCTGCTGGGGGTCCTCGACGATATAGGCGGCCAGACGCTTCTTGGTGCCGGCCTCGGTGAGGTCGAAACCGGAGCCGTCGTCCAGGCGCACCCGCAGCGCGATCGGCGACTTGCCGGGCCGGATCACGGTCTGCGGCAAGGCATCCGACCAGCGCAGCCAGCCCGCCCGGGCGAGATGGAAGATGAGATGCGTTCCCCCGCAATCCAGGTCGAGGAACTTGCCATGGCGGCAGACGGAGTCGATCGGGGCGCCGACCAGCGCCTCCGGTGGGGGCTTGAAGGTCTTAAGCACGGTGATCGAGCCCAGCTCGACGCCGACCACGGCGAGCCCATCGGTCCGTTCGCGCAGGAACTGGGCCAGGGCCTGCACCTCGGGCAACTCAGGCATCGTTTACCCCTCCACCACACCATCATTCGCGCCGTCCCGGTGATCCAGGGCGATCCGCAGCAGGCGCAACAGGCCGTAACCGTCGCTGGCGTGGCAGATCGGCACCGGCGCCCGCCGCCGGGAGGTCCCCACCGCATCCTGGGCCAGCGGGGTGAAGTGCGAGAGCATTTGCTCGGTCGCCGACAACCGACGAATCGCGATGGCGCGCACCGCATCCGGACGCTGCTCCGCGAACTCGCCGTAGAGGGCAGGATCGTGCTGACCATCGTCGCCGACCAATACCCAGCGCACCGATGGCAGGTCGCGGGTCAATCGATGCAGGCAGGCCCGCTTGTGCTCCTGCCCGCTGCGGAACCAGCCGGTATTGGTCGGACCCCAGTCGGTCATCAGCAGCGGACCCGGCGGATACCCGTTGGCGCGCAAAAAGCGGGTCAACTGCGGGACCGTGTTCCAGGCACCGGTGGAGACATAGACGAGCGGGGCGCCCGGGTGGTCGGCGAGCAACTCGCGGTACATGGACGCCATACCGGGGACCGCGGAACGGGTGCCCTCATGGCGCACGAAGGTGTTCCAGGCGGCGATCATCGGCCGCGGCAACATGGTCTTGATCACCGTGTCGTCGATATCGCTGACCAGCCCAAAGTCGCTGTCCGGCGCCACGATCACCACGTCGGCCCGGACGTCCGGCCCCCGCGGCGTGCGGATGGTCGCGGTATGCCAGCCCGGCGATAACCCGTGGCCGGGCAGGACAATGTCGACGATGCCGCTGCGGTCGGCGCGGGTCTGGACGGTGGCCTCGCCGAGGGTGACCGTGACCGGTTCGCCGGGCGCGGGGGTGTTGAAGAAGGCGCGCCACCCGCGGCGCAGCCGGTCGGCGGGATAGTGCACCCCGGAGTTCGCCTCGTCAGTGGCGGCCTGATTTGCCTTGCGGGTCAAGAGAATCCGGGCAAGGACGCGCGCCTGATCGGTCGATCCGTAGCCGGGGAAGGAGATGGTCACGCTGCCCCAGCCGCGCGCTCGCAGCAGGCGCGCCTTCGTGCCCGTGATCCGGTCCTCGATCACGGCCGCCAGGTGGGGCTTCGCCATGGGCGTCAGCCTAGGGTGTCGCGCCGACGGGTCGTGGGAAGCTGTGCGGCGATGAATCC
>CAKZIH010000055.1 GCA_936931335.1 uncultured Nostocoides sp.
GTGGCACCGCCTACCCCGGATTGCACCGCGTACCTCGGCAATTTCCGGGTTCTGGTTTCAGTTCCGGGTATGCCGCCGTACGCCGGATCCGATCCCGTATGTGGCGTCCCAACCGGAGCCGGTATACCGGGCCGGCACCGGCTGAGACAATCAGTGGGTGACCCCGGCACCGGATGCGGCCGCGCGCGACGCGGCATACCAACTCGACCTGCACAAGCGGATGCGGGAGGTGGAAGAGGCGATCCTGGCCCGGGCACCCGAACACGACCTGGAGCCCGACCTGGACCGGATCGCCGCGGTGATGAACTACCTCGGGGACCCCCAGCGCACCTACCCGGTCATCCACCTGACCGGGACCAATGGCAAGACCACCACCGCCCGGCTGGTCGCCCAACTCCTCTCCGCCAGCGGGCTGACCGTGGGGCGGTTCACCTCCCCGCATCTGCACACCATGCGCGAGCGGATCGCGATCGGCGGCGAGCCGATCACCGCGGAGCGCTTCCTGGCGGCATACGAGGAAGTGCTGCCCTTCATCGAACTCGTCGACGACAGCTCGCTCGCCGCCGGCGGGCCGCGGATGACCTACTTCGAGGTGCTGGTCGCCATCGGCTATGCCGCCTTCGCCGACGCCCCGGTCGACGTGGCCGTGATCGAGGTCGGGATGGGCGGCGGCTGGGATGCCACCAATGTCGCCGACGGTCAGGTGAGCGTGGTGCTCCCGGTGGCCATGGACCATATGCACTTCCTCGGCGACACCATCGAGCAGATCGCTGCCGAGAAGGCCGGCATCATCAAGGCCGGGGCGCTCGCCGTGATCGCCGTCCAGGAGCCCGAAGTTTCCGAGATCCTCCTCGAGCGCGCGCAAGAGGTCGGTGCTCGGATTGTCTTCGAGGGCAACGACTTCGGCGTGCTCACCCGGGAAGTCGCGGTCGGTGGTCAGCAGGTGAGCCTGCGCGGGCTGGCCGGCGACTATCCGGACCTCTTCCTTGCCCTGCATGGCGCCCACCAGGCGCACAATGCCGCCACCGCCCTCGCCGCGGTCGAGGCCTTCCTCGGTGGGGGAGAGCAACTGCTATCCCGCGAGGTGGTCCAGGAGGCCTTCGCCGAGATCACCTCGCCCGGGCGGCTGGAGATCGTCCGGCGCTCCCCGCTGGTGCTCGTCGACGCGGCGCACAATCCCGCGGGCGCCGAGGCGCTGGCCCGCGCGCTCAACGAGGAGTTCACCTTCGTCAAGCTCATTGGCGTCGTCGGCGTGCTCAAGGACAAGGACGCCCTGCCGATGCTGGAGGCCCTGGAACCCGTCGTGGACGAGCTCATCGTCACCCGGTCCACCTCGGCTCGGGCAACCGCGCCGCAGGCCTTGGGAGAATTGGCCGCCGAAGTCTTCGGTGAGCACCGGGTGACCGTGGTGGCCGACCTGCCCAGCGCCCTCGACCGCGCCGCCGAGTTCGCCGATGCCGCCGGAGTGGGCTCCGGCGTGATCGTCACCGGCTCGGTGACCACCGCCGCCGACGCCCGTATGTTGTTGGGGGCCAAGGGAAGTTGAGTCACCGAGCGGCATGGGGCATATAGTCCAGCGTCGGCAATATCGCGGGTACCGATTAGGTAAGGGGGTGGCCTCGTTTGTCCACCTGTTACCCGGTCCTTCGCATCGCAGGGCACGGCGGCATCCCTCTGAGCGGGCGCCAGAGTGCAACAAATGCTGGTTTAGGTCGACGCAACGCCTTGCTGTTAGCACCGACAGGTCGGGCTCTTGCGGCGGCGTCCGTGGGACGCGCCGCGTGCGGCAGAATGCCGTTCTTCGGCGTCTTCATTTCGATCCCTTTCGGACGAGGTCATTCTGCGGTTTGACGTTCCAAGCATAGGAATCGGTGCCGAGTTCGACCGCTGCCACCATGGGGCGGTCGTGTTGGACGCATAAGCCCGATCTGGCTGGCGATGCGGTGCTTTCCGGGCAAAGTGCAGTGGCGGTGTGCTTCTCGGCGGCGGGCAGGAACTAGTCGGGGACGGACAACGCGATGCCAGGTGCGAACAGGAGACTGCATCGTCCTTGGGCTTGAGACTTTCATGCTTTCCCTTGCGCTCCATGATGGTGTCTGGTTAAATCGCGTCAGCCACGCGTCAGCCACGCGTCAGCCACGCGTCAGCCACGCGTCAGCCACGCGTCAGCCGGCGATCTGGTCCAACGAGCTAGGAGCACGGTCAATGACAGGCTTTCGGAACATCGCAATCGGCACGGCGGTCCTCTTCGCATTGTCCGCACCGGCCGCCATGGCCTCCGTATCAGAGCGAGGTGAATTGACTGCCGCGGAAACGAATTGCGATACTTGGTTGACCAAGAAAGTACGCAGTGGTCTTCCTGACGTCTGGATCGGTAATGTGAAGTGCAGTTCCATTAGCTATAACACCAAGGTGCGCGGCCGTTTGCACATCTCATATGATCTTGATTGTTATTCGGCTTGGTTTACGCGCGTGAACGTTACCTATCAGACCTGCGGGGCGGTCTTCGTTGATGGCGTGAGCTACGCCACGGCACCTCTCTGAGCGCCGCGACATCGAGTGCCCCGCGACCAGGTTGCGTGGGCATCTCGGTTGCCTATGGTGACGGCCGATCGCGCAACGTCCGGGTGCTGGAGGACGTCAGTCTGGAGTTCGACCCGTGCGTCACCGCCATTGTCGGTCCGAGCGGGAGTGGGAAAACGACCTTGTTGAGGGTCTTGGCTGGCGTACAAAAGCCGGACCAGGGCCAGCTACTGCATGAGCTCGTGGACGTCGCGATGACCTTCCAGGAAGCGCGCCTGGTTCCCTTCCTTACCTCCCGAGAGAACGTCCTGCTCGGAGCCGAACTCGCGGTCGCGGGTCTGCCCGAGCAAGACTGCGACGGACTTCTCGACAGGCTTGGTGTCCTTGAGGTGAGCGACCGCAAGCCAGAAAGCCTGTCGGGCGGTGAGCAATTGCGGGTGGCCCTGTGCCGGGCCGCCGCCGCCCGGCCCAGGCTCCTCCTCGCGGACGAGCCCACGGCATCCCTCGACGCGGTCAGCGCGGGCCGCGTCGTCGCGGCGCTGCGATCCCTCGGTGAGTCGGGCATCCCGGTCGTCGTCGCCACGCACGATCCGGTTGTCTACGGGAGCGCGGACCGGGTCTTGCGGGTTCATGCCGGGGCGGTCCTGCATACCGCGGCCGAATGAGCCCAACCCGGTTGGCGATCCGCCTCGTCCGTCATCACGCTCGCCTCGCCGCCGCCGGCTTCCTGCTCGCTTTCCTGGTCGTCGCCGGCGTAGGCGCGGCGTCGGTGGTCCCGGGTTACGCCGACCACGCCGTGCGCGAATCAACCCGGATGAGCGCTGCCTACGCAGACCAGGCGGTCGTCGCCGGATCACCAGAGGATGCAGAGGTTCTGCGCTCCGCCGGTCTCACCGCAACTCGCTCGGGCGCGGTGATCGTGCGATCCC
Organism: uncultured Nostocoides sp.; assembly: GCA_936931335.1. Taxonomy (GTDB): domain Bacteria; phylum Actinomycetota; class Actinomycetes; order Actinomycetales; family Dermatophilaceae; genus Nostocoides_A. The sequence goes on from CAKZIH010000055.1 coordinate 3,453, forward strand.
CACTGGCGGCGCAACCGGTCGAACACATCGTCTTCGATCCCTGGCGGCCGAACTACCCTGTCCTGGCCGGGCAGCCACCGCTTTCCCCCGAGCGCATCGCGGTGTCCACCTCGACCGCCGAAGCACTCGGTGCGGGAGTGGGCGAGCGCGTTCAGATGCGGGAGGGCAAGACCTGGCGGGAGGTCACGATCGCCGCGCTCGTGACGGACCCGGCTGACATCGACCGACAGTTCGTGGTGGCCGCGGGATTGGTAACCCCGGAGGGCGGGTCGATCTGGCTCGGCTCGCCTAGCGATGCGGTCCTGGAGAAGCTAACGGGCCTCGCCTCGGGCGACACCTCCATCAGCCGTGTCGATGCCCGTGCGGACACCCGAGTGGAGACGGCGAACGCCCAGCTCCATAAGGCCTGGCGCGCTCTCGCCATCCTGCTCGGCATCCTCGGGGTGGCATCCGGTTTCGTGGTTGTGAGCCTGGCCCGGGCCATCGTGCGGGCCGACGTGGCCGGGCTGGCGGCGTCCGGGATGCGCGAGCGGGCCATCCGCACTGTGATGGCTCGCGCCCTCCTCATTCCCGCAGGAAGCGGATGCGCGCTTGGGACGCTGGCGGCGGCTCTCGTGCCGTGGGCGGGTCGCAGGTCGGGAGCCCTCCTCGGGCAATGCTGGAGCGGCGTGACCCTGCCGGAGCCGGCATACGTGGCTGGCGCGATCGGCGCGGTGGCCCTCGGGCTGGCGCTGCCCATTGCGATGGCCCGGGCTCGAGCACATCGGCAGCGCCACCGGGTTGGCTGGCCGCCAGTGGCGGAGAAACTCCTCGGCCGGATCGCCGCCGTGGTGGCTGCGGTGTCCCTGCTACTGATTCTGGCCGCCCGGCTGTCGATGACGTCGCTCACCGTCTTTCTGGTGGGCATCCCTCTTGCTGCCCTGGCAGCTGCCGTGCCCAGCGTGGTCTGGACGCTGGCCCAGCGTGGGCAGGGCCCCCTGGCCCGGCAGGTCCACGCTCATACGGCGCTGCCCCAGATCCTCGTGGGGACGATCCTGGCCGGCCTGTGCGCCGTGGCGAGTTGGTCGGCCGCGAGCCGCTGGCATACGGCCGCCGTGAACGAGACACAGCTCTTCACGCCTATGCAGCCGCCGAACTCGATCGTGGCTTCAGCCGTTCCGGCGCCGACTGCGGCCGAAATCTCCAACGCCTTCCTGGAGTCGGGCGGCGACTCGGTGCGATCGTGGATCGTCCCGGATGAACGCCGCACCCAGCAGCGCGTCACCACCGCGTCTGCCGCTGCGTGCGTCGAAAGCGATCCGAGTCTCGATATCGCGGCAGTTCCGCCGGAGTGCCTGCGCACCGAGGCCGCGGTGCCGCTGAACACCCTGATGTTGAGCGACGACCCCTCGCTCGGTGCTCGGATCCTGGCCGATGCCGACCTGATCCAACAGGGCAGGGTGGCACTGGTCGCCTTCCGTGCCGGGGCGGTAGAGGCCAGCTCGATCGACGTCGTTGACGCGGCGGCCCCAGATCCCGTTCTCGGTGGTTACCTGCCGGGTGCGGTGATCGGTGTCGACAGCCCATTGGCGCGCCGGCTGTCGGTGACCCCAAGCGCCGTCCGAACCATGGCCTTCCTCGGAGCCGAGCACATGACGGCCCAGGAGCGGGCCCGGTTCATCGGGAGGCTGCTGCACTTGGCGCCCACGACCGTGATCGGGGATGCCACGGCGCCTCCGCAGTCGTCCCGTTACGCGCAGAACCGGTTCACCTCGGCCTTGTCCGCGCTGGTCATCGGCTTGCTGTTGGCGGCGGTCATGACCGTCCTCGCTGACGCGCTCGCCCGTATAGAGGCGACCATGGCCGGTTTGCGGCGGCCCCCGGCACTGCGGCGACGGGCGGCCGCGCTGATCATCGTCGCCGGGACCTGCGGCGCGGTATGCGGCCTCGTCTTCGCGTGGTTCAGCGGCGTGCACCTCACCGCGTCGTTCGGCTGGACCTGGCTCTGGCCGCTCGTTGGCGTCGTCCTGGGCGTCGTCCCATTGCTCCGGCCGCGGATGGCCGGTGGTCACGGGTGACACTCCGCCGCCGCGTAGGGTTGGCCGGGTGAGCAACCCGGGCCAACGGCATACCGTCTCGTGGCTGCGCGGACCGCTTGGCAAGTTCACCTGGCGCATGCTGGCGACCGTGCTCGGCGGCCAGGGTCTGTGCGTGCTCCTGGGCGCCCTGCTCGCTCGCTCCATCGCCGCGACCTCCGGCGACGGCTCGCCCACCGGGCGGCTGTGGGGTGGGGTCGCCCTGGGTCTGCTGTGCTTCGTCGCCGCCGGCGGTATGCGGCGTGGCTGGGGCCTGCAGCTCGGGTGGTTGTGCCAACTGCTCACCCTGGCCAGCGCTCTGGTCGTGCCGACCATGTTCTGGGTCGCGCTGATGTTCGGCGGCTTGTGGCTCTATTGCTTGCGGTCGGGGATCCGCATCGATGCGGCCCAGGCGGCGCGCGCCGCCTGAGGCGGGCATCCCGCCATACGGCGGGCCCACTAGGCTGCCTGCCGTGACCGAACGTTCTCTCGTCCTCGTCAAGCCCGACGGCGTGGCCCGCGGCCTCACCGGCGAAATCCTCAGCCGCATCGAGCGCAAGGGCTACCGTCTCGTCGCCCTGCAGATCCGCGCCGCGGACCAGGAGTTGCTCGCCCAGCACTATGCCGAGCACGAGGGCAAGCCGTTCTACGAGCCGCTGCTCGCCTTCATGTCCTCCGGTCCGGTAGCCGCGGCGGTCATCGAGGGGGAGCGCTGCATCGAGGGCTTCCGCAGCATCGCCGGTGCCACCGACCCGACCACGGCGGCGCCGGGCAGCATTCGCGGCGACCTCGGTCGCGACTGGGGCAAGCCGGTCCAGGAGAACCTCGTCCACGGCT
>CAKZIH010000056.1 GCA_936931335.1 uncultured Nostocoides sp.
CACCATGGTCACCGAACGGGCGAACTTGGTGAGGAAGGTGGCCTCCTCGACGGCCAGGACGTAGTCGGCGGCGAGCGCGATGGATAGCCCCACCCCGGCCGCGACCCCATTGACCGCGGCGATGATCGGAGTCGCCGACTCGGTCATCCGCCGGACCAACTGGCTGGCGCCAAAGAGGGTCGCATCTACTCCCCCGCCGCCGGACAGATCCATCGCCAGGTGGGCGCCGCTGCAGAAGCCCCGGCCTTCTCCGGTGATCACGATCGCGCGGATCTGCGGGTCGGCGTCGAACTCCGCGATGGTCGAGTCCAGGGTGGCCAACATCGCGGCGTCCACGGCATTGAGCCGGTCGGGCGCGTTGAGGGTCAGGTAGCCGACCGCGTCTTCGGTCCGGGTCAACACAGAAGCCATGGCGCCGAGTATCCCGCATCACCGCGTCAAGCCCGCTGGTGCGGATAGGTTGCCCGCTGTGAAGCGCACCCTCTACACCCCCGACCATGAGGACTTCCGCGCGGTGGTCCGCGAGTTCGTCGACCGGGAAGTCACCCCGAATGTGGCGCGCTGGGACAGCGAGCACAGCACCGGTCGGCAGGTATGGCGCGCGGCTGGCGCCCAGGGAATCATCGGCCTGACCTGTCCGGAGGAGTTGGGCGGCAACGGAATCGGCGACTACCGCTATCGGATGGTGGTATGCGAGGAACTGGCCCGGGTGGCGGCCACCAGCCTGTCCAGCAGCTTCGGGCTGCAGGACGACATTCTCATGCCGTATGTGGTGAAGCTCGGCACCCCGCAGCAGCAGGAGCGGCTGCTGCCGGCGATGGCGGCTGGCGAATACATCATGGCAATCGCGATGACCGAGCCGGGCACCGGCAGTGACTTGCGCGGCATCCGGACCACCGGCGCCCGCACCGACGGCGGCTGGATCGTCAACGGCGCCAAGACCTTCATCACCTCCGGCATCCAGGCCGACGGGGTGATCGTGGTGGCCCGCACCAGCGCCGAGGGTGGCAGCGACGGCTTCACCCTGCTGCTGGTGGAGAACGGCGCCGAAGGCTTCAGCCGAGGCCGGCAACTGGACAAGCTGGGCCAGAGCGGCCAGGACAATGCGGAACTCTTCTTCGACAATGTTTTCGTCCCCGACGACGCGGTGATCGGGCAGGTCGGGGGCGGCTTCCGGCACCTGATGCTTAACCTGCCCACCGAGCGACTGGGGATCGCCATGGGCGCGGTCGCCGCCATCGATGCGGCGATCGCCTGGACCGTGGACTACACCCGACAGCGACAGGCCTTCGGCCAGCGGATCGCCGACTTCCAGAACACCCGCTTCGTGCTCGCCGAATGCCAGAGCGAGGCCGACGTCTTGCGGACGTATGTCGATGCCTGCCTGCTGGCGATCAATGCCGGCGAACTCAGTGCGGTCGATGCCGCCAAGGCGAAGTGGATCACCACCGAGGCGCAGCACCGCATCCTCAGCCGCTGCCTGCAACTCTTCGGCGGTTATGGCTATATGAAGGAGTATCCGATCGCCCGGGCGTATGCCGATTGCCGCGTCCAGATGATCTATGGCGGCACCAACGAGATCATGAAGGAGATCATCGGCCGCGACCTGCTCGGGCGCGGCTGAGCCCGAGCGCGCGGGCGAGGTTCAGCCGTCGCTGCTCGGCTGCGCCGGTTCCCCCGATTCGCCGAAATCCTGGGCGCCTGGGCCCATGGCGTGCACCTCGAAGAGCTGCGCTCGGGGCACCCCGGCGGCGCTGCCCTGGCCCTGCAGCATCGGCCCGAGGAACTCTTCGGGCGTAGGATGCCAGGGCAGATCCGCCAGATAGCTCTCGTGCGCGGACAGCGAGGCGACCCCGGCTGCCAGCATCTCGTCATCGATCTCGACATAGTGCGTCGGATTAGCGCCGGAAACCAGCAACCAACTCGTCGCCCACTTCGCCAGCCCGTCCCGGGCCAATTCCGGGAAGACCCAGGTGTTGTCGGCATCCCGGATCGCGTCCAACGTGGCCAAGCCGACGGCCCGGTGGTCGGCCTGGTCGAAGCCACCCCAGGGCGCCTCGATGGCCCAACTCTGACCCACCACCACGTCCGGCCGGAACTCCCGGATCTTGCGGGCGATGGCGCGGCGCAGGTCCAGCCCGTAGGTGAGCATCCCATCGGGGAAGTCGAGGATGGTCAGATCACTGACCCCGACGGCCGCGCAGGCGCGCTGCTGCTCGTCGGCCCGCAACGGCCCGGCCTCGGCGGGGTCGCGCTGCATCCCGGCCTCGCCGCTGGTCATCAGCAGATAGGCGACCTGGCAGCCGCGGCGAGTCCAACGGCTGACCACGGTGGACAGGCCGTATTCGGCGTCGTCGGGGTGGGCGACGACCACGAGGATGCGCTGGTATGCCGCATCGTCCAGGGGCTCGAGTTCGGGCATGCGGCCATTGTCACCGACCGGGGCGGCACGGCGGAAGGCTTCGGACCCGAGGCTTAGGCGTCGAGCGCCGCCCAGGCCAGGCAGGCGGCCCCCAGTGCTCCGGCGCGATCCCCCAGCGCCGCGCCGACGACCCGGGGCATCCGCTGGAAGGTGAACCGGGCTGCCAGGTCCGCGCGCAGCGGCGCCAGCAATTGCTCCCCGCTCTGGGCCAGGCCGCCGCCAACGACAATGGTCCGCACCCCGGTCAGCGTCACCACGATGGTCAGCGCCGCGCCGAGGGCGCGCACGGCCTCGCGCCATACCGTGCTCGCCTGCGGGTCACCGGCGGCGGCGAGGGCCGCCACCTCCCGGGCCGTATGCCGGGTGCCCGCCGCCGCGGCATACCGGCGTTCCACCGCACTGGCGGAAGCGAGGAGTTCCAGGCAGCCGCGCTGGCCACACGGGCATACCGGACCGTCCGGGTCGATGACCACGTGCCCGAGCTCGCCGGCATAGCCCGCGCCGTGCACGACCCGCCCATCCAGCAGCAGGGCGGCGGCGATGCCGGTGCCCAAGGGCACAAAGGCGACATCCCGCTCCCCCACGGCGGCGCCGAGACGAGCCTCGGCGAGCAGGCCGGCGCGTACATCGTGGCCGACGGCCACCGGCATACCGAGTTGGGCGGCGAGCACCGAGCGGATATCCAGATCGGACCACCCCAGGTTGACCGAGCGCACGCCGATGCCCCGCGCCTCGTCCACGATCCCGGGCACCACGACCCCGCAGCCGACCACCTCGACCGCTGGACCGACGGGCACCCGGGTAACGAGGTCGGCGACCACCGCCGCCACTGCCGGTCCCAGCCCGGTCCCCAGGCCGGCCGGAGTCGGCGTGGTGGTCTCGGCGCGCACGCCGAGGGCGCGGTCGACCAATGAGGCCTTGATGCGGGTACCGCCGATATCGACGGCGGCAACGACCGGTTCGGGCGGGGGCACTAAGTCAGCTCGCGGCGGAATCGTCCAGGATCACCGAACGGGTCAGGCTGCGCGGGTTGTCGGGGTCCAGGCCCTGGTCGGCGGCCTTGCGCAGACAGAGGCGATGCACCCGCACCAGGTCGGCGAGGCCGTCAACCGGCCGGGATTCGAAGTGCGCGCCCGTCTGCGCGACCTGCTCGGCCAGCCCTTCGGGCACTTCACCCAACGCCCAAACGGCGCGGCCTGGGGCAGCGATGCTGATCGGGCCGTGACGATATTCCATCGCCGGATAGGACTCGGCCCAGAACTGCGCCGATTCGCGCAACTTGAGCCCGGCCTCCTCGGCCAGCCCCACGGTCCAGCCGCGACCGACGAAGCTGATCTGCTCGGCATCGGCCGACCCGGCCAGGGCGTTCGCCTCGTTCTCGTCGAGGATGGCCCGGGCCTGGGAGATCACCTGCGTCAGGTCCTCCCCGAGGGAGGCGCGGAGCAGGGCGAGCGTGGAGGTGGCGAAGCGGGTCTGCACGACCGACTCCTCGTCCACCTCGGGCAGCAGGATGGTCTGACCCGCGACCTGCGTCGCGGCCGTGCCGGGAGTGGCCACGATGGCGGTGGTCTTCACGTCGCGCTCGGCGAGGGTGCGCAATACGTCGACCACCTCGGTGGTGGTGCCGGAGCGGGTGATCGCCAAAACCGCGTCGTATGCCCGATCCAACCGCGCCTCGCTCGCCGCGAAGGCGTCGGTCTCACCGTGACCGGCGCGCTCGCGCAGGGCGGCATACGCCTGGCCCATATAGAAAGACGTGCCGCAGCCGACCACGGCGAGCCGGGCGCCCTTGGCGGGCAGCAGGGGGGCGAGCTCCGGCAGGCGGCCGATCACGGCGGCCCAGTCCTCGGGCTGACCGTTGACCTCGCGGTAGAGGTGGCTGTCGGTGAGTTCGGGCATTTCGACGGCAATCCTTCGATGACGGGTATGCCGGCCCGAACCGCGAGAGCCGACTGAGTGGACACCGCCGAGGATAGACACCGCGCACCGGGTCGACGGGCGCGGTGTCCCCGCGATCTCCTAGACAGCCCCGCTGGTGCTGGGCCTGACCAGAGAGGACGTCAAGTAGGGTTTTCCCTGGCCCGGGACCCGGGCTGGTGCCCGGGCGCCGGGCGAGCACACGTCATACGGACACGGAGTACAGGATGTCAGCCGAGGGCACCGAGGGTCAGGCCGCGGTCAAGGAACAGACCGCACCCAATCCTGACGATCCGCGCAAGCCGGACGATCCGACCGAGGTCAAAAAGCCCGGCTGGAAGTACACCTTCAAGTCGGCGCTGGCGGAGTTCAGCCGCGATCAATGCACCGACCTGGCGGCCTCGCTGACCTATTACGCGGTCCTCTCCCTCTTCCCCGGGCTGCTGGCGCTGGTCTCCCTGCTTGGCGTCTTTGGGCAGGGCCAGTCCACGGTCGACGCGATTCTTGACCTGCTCAGCCAGGCCGGGGTCAATGTCGACAGCCAATGGGAGAGCGTGCTGACCAATATGGTCACCGCCGGCGGCGCCGGGCTGGCGCTCGCCACCGGTATCGCCGGTGCCGTGTGGTCGGCCTCGGGGTATATCGGTGCCTTCGGCCGCGCGCTCAACCGGATCTATCAGGTGGACGAAGGCCGTCCGTTCTGGAAGCTGCGCCCGCTGCAGTTGGGGCTCACCGTCATCGTCGGTGCGCTGGTTGCCGTGGTGCTCATGGGCCTGGTGGTCAGCGGCCCGCTGGTGCAGTCCATTGGCGACAAGATCGGCATCGGTGACACCGGCCAGACCATCTTCAATATCGCCAAGTGGCCGATCATCCTCGGCATCGTTGTGCTCATCGTGGCGCTGCTCTACCACGCCACCCCCAATGTCAAGCAGCCCAAGTTCCGCTGGGCCAGCGTCGGCGCCGCGATCGGGATCCTGGTCTGGGTGGTCGCCTCGGCGGGCTTCGGTCTGTATGTGGCGAACTTCGGCAGCTACAACAAGACCTATGGCTCGCTGGCCGGTGTGATCGTCTTCCTGTTGTGGCTCTGGCTGACCAACCTCGCCCTGCTCTTCGGCGCGGAGGTGGACTCCGAGTTGGAGCGGGCCCGGCAGTTGCAGGCCGGCATCGTGGCGGAGGAGACCCTGCAGTTGCCGCCGCGGGACGACAAGAACTCCAAGAAGGCCGCTGCCAAGCTGGCCAAGAAGGTCGCCCAGGGCCGCGCACTGCGGTTGTCCTCGGGCAATAGCGATGGTGACGAGGGCACGGATGGGGGCCGCTCGGGCAAGTCCAAGTCCGCTCAGGCCAAGTCCACCCAGTCGAAAGCGAAGCCCGCCAAGGTTAAGCCGACGAAGAAGAAGTCGGACGATGACGGCGACAAGGCACCGGTCGGCCCGCCGCTCTCGCAGCGCCCGGCGACGCCCCAGGAGCAGCCGGTCACCAAGTTGGGCTTCCTGGGGATGATCGGACTGGTCATTACCAATGTGCTCGCGCGCCGCAAGCGCCAGCACGGGTAACGTCTGCGGTTCCGATCCGACTCCCGGGGAGCCTTAATGTCAGATTCGTCCAGTAGCGCCGCGCTCATCGAGCAGACCGAGCGCTACGCCGCCCACAACTACCACCCCTTGCCCATCGTCATCGCCTCGGGTGAGGGCGCCTGGGTCACCGACGTCGAAGGCCGGCGCTACCTGGACTGCCTTGCCGGCTATTCCGCGCTCAACTTCGGGCACGGGCATCCCCGCCTCCTGGAGGTAGCGCATGCCCAGCTCGACCGGCTTACCCTGACCTCCCGGGCCTTCTACAGCGACCGGTTGGCCGAGTTCGCGCAGGCGCTCACCGAGCTCACCGGCAAAGAGATGTGCCTGCCGATGAACACGGGCGCGGAGGCCGTGGAGACCGCACTCAAGGTGGCGCGCAAGTGGGGCTATCGCACCCGCGGCATACCGGAGAATGCGGCGACGATCATCGTCATGGAGGGCAACTTCCACGGCCGGACAACGACGATCATTTCCTTCTCCGACGACAAGGTTGCCCGCGACGAATATGGGCCGTACACCCCCGGCTTCGTCACCGTCCCGTATGGCGATGCCGACGCCTTGGAGGCAGCCCTGGCGGAGAACGAGTTCACCGTCGCGGTGCTGCTCGAGCCGATCCAGGGTGAGGGTGGGGTCGTCCTGCCCCCCGAGGGCTACCTGCGTCGGGTGCGCGAACTGTGCACCAGCTCCGGCGCGCTGATGGTGGCCGATGAGATCCAGTCGGGCCTGGCCCGCACCGGTGAGACCTTCGCCTGCGACCACGAAGAGGTCGTGCCGGACGTCTATGTCATGGGCAAGGCCCTGGGCGGCGGCATCATCGCGCTGTCCGCGATCGCCGCGGATAAGGATGTGCTCGGCGTGATCACCCCGGGCTCGCACGGGTCCACCTTCGGCGGCAACCCGTTTGCCTGCGCCCTGGGGGCCGAGGTGGTCGCCATGTTGCAGACCGGGGAGTTCCAGGCGATGGCGCGTGAGCGGGGCGACCAGCTCGCCGCCGGGCTGGAAAAGCTGCGCGGGGCGGGGCTGACGGCATACCGGATCCGGGGGTTGTGGGCCGGGCTGGACCTCGACCCGGCCCTGGGCACCGGGCGGGAGATGTGCGAGCGGCTGCTGGCGCGCGGCGTGCTGGCCAAGGACACCCACGGCTCGACAATCCGCCTCGCTCCCCCGCTGGTGGCCACTGCCGAGGACATCGACGTACTGATCGAGGCGCTCACCGGCGCGCTGTCCGACTTGCGCGACCGCTGAGGTAGCCGCGACCGCTGAGGTAGCTGCGACCCGAGCCGCCCAGGTATGCGGCTCGGGTCACCCAGCGCGGTCGGAGTCCTTCGCCCTGCGGAACTGGACGACCACGACCAGCACGAGAAGTGCGATCGAGATCCAGAGGCTCCAGCGTTGGATGACGTCGATGAACTCCTTGGCGGGCTCGCCCACGCGATAACCGGCATACATGAAGAGCGCGCGGTTGGCCAGCGCCCCGAGCAGGTCGGCCAGGAGAAACCAGCGCCAGCGTTCCCGGGCTGCACCGGCGACGATGATGATGACCTGAGTCGGCACGCCGGGCAGGAACCACGCGACGAAGACCGCCGGCAGGCTCCATTTCTCCGCCCAGCGGATCCCCCGGGCCACCGTGCGGCGCGCCCGGGCGCTGCGCCCGGTGGTCATCTCGATCAGCCGATGCCCCCACAATCGGCCGGCCCAGAAGAAGATCAGGTCGAACTTCGCCACCTGAATCGCCGCGACCAGCAGCGCCAGCCACCACCAGGGCTGGTTGCTGTCCCGCATACTCGCGCCGATGTCGATCATGGCGAGGCTGTCGCCGGTGACATAGGCGAGGCCGTAGGTGCTCAGGCCCAGGATCACCGGCCGCAGCGGGAGCATCGCCAAGCCATATAGACCCATCGCGAGGAATAGACCCCAGCACCATTTGTCGGCCCGGGTCGGGGTGCCCGACCAGGGCATCGCCGAACTGCCGGCCGGTCGCGGGGGCTGCGCAGTCACCGCCACAGGGTAGGCGAGCAGATTGTGCACCAGGAGGCGCCGCGTGGCCTCGCCTCTGCTGGGTGCGCGGCGACCCAGCCGTGCGGTCAGGAGCCGGTATGCGCGTTGCCCAGCCCCGTCGGTAGGGCCGCCAGCGTTTCGGCGAGAATCCGCCGCAATTCGGCCGGCGGAGTCGCCTCGGGCACGGTCGCTCCGTGCAGGGTCAGCCCGTCGACGACGGTATGCAGGTGAGCCGCGGCCGCTTCCGCCGCCCCAGGCAGCGGGACGTCGATGCCGAGCGGCCCGGCGCCGGTGAGGTCGCAGATGACGAGGCGGCAGACATACCGCTCCCCTTGCCAGGCCGCGAGCCGCAGCTCGGTGAGGTCGGGATTACGCGCCGCCCGAACCAGCAGTTCCAGCCACACCCGGGCCTCCAGGACGCGGTCGTCGTCCAGCGGCAGGAACTCCTCGAGCAGGGCGCGAGCCCGCGGCATACCGGGCTCGAAGGCCAGGTGCGCCTCCATCCGGGAGCGCACGCCCTCGATCATCAACTCGGTGGCGAAGGCGATGAGTTCGTCCTGGGTGCCGAAGTAGTGGCGCACCGCTCCGAGTGACCAGCCGGCCTCGGCCGCGACCACGCGCACCCCGGCCCCGGACAGGCCGTCCCGGGCAATGACCCGCCACAGCGCTTGCGCAATCTCCGCGCGCCGCTGGTCATGGTCCACGATTTTCGGCATGGCTCATCTTGACACGATCGTGTTGTAAAAAGTAGCGTCTTGAACCAAGACAACACGATCGTATTAACAAAGGGGAACGGGATGCCGATCGCGACATTGGCCGGGCTGGCCGGGCTGGCGCTGGTGGACAGCACGAGCATGGGCACGCTGGTGCTGCCGCTGTGGATGCTCACGCATCCGCGGCTGCGGGCCGCTCGGGTGCTGCTCTACCTGGCGACGATCGCCGCCTTCTATTGGCTGATCGGCTTGGGGCTCCTGCTGGCCTCCTCCGCGCTGGCGGATCGTTGGGCGGCCATCGGCGACAGCCAGGTCACCAACTGGGTGCAACTGGTCATTGGCGTCGGGATGCTCGTCGGGAGCTTTTGGCCGGACACGCCCTGGGGCAAACGCCGCGCGGCCCAGCGCGGCGCGGGTGGGCGCGCGGCGGGCTGGCGGGATCGGGTTGTCGGCGATAGCGCCCGGCCGGCCACCGTGATCGGCGTGGCCCTCCTCGCCGGCCTGGTCGAGGCCGCGTCGATGGTCCCTTATCTCGGCGCCATCGGTTTGCTGTCGACCAGCGGGATCAGCACGTATGCCGCCCTGGCCACCCTGGCCGGGTATGTGGTGGTCATGTGCCTGCCCGCACTGGTCCTGCTGGGGCTGCGGCTGGCCTTCGCCGAGCGCACCGCGCCCATGTTGACCCGACTGACAGACTGGTTGTCGCGGCATACCGGCGGCGCGATCTGGTGGATCGTGGGCATCCTGGGCTTCTTCCTCGCCGGTGACGCCATCACCCGGCTCGGCCTCTGGGGCCCAGCGAGCTAGGCGGGCCACCCGACGCAAACGGCCCCTGACTAGCGTTTCCGCTGGTCAGGGGCCGTTGAAGCTGGTGGGCGATACTGGGTTTGAACCAGTGACCTCTTCCGTGTCAAGGAAGCGCGCTACCGCTGCGCCAATCGCCCGAGCCGATGGGTTGTCTCTCGAGGTGGAGACGGGATTTGAACCCGTGTACGCGGCTTTGCAGGCCGCTGCCTCGCCTCTCGGCCACTCCACCACTGGGGGCCTTCAACCCTCCGAGCGGATGACCGGCCTCGAACCGGCGACCTCAACCTTGGCAAGGTTGCGCTCTACCAACTGAGCTACATCCGCACTCGCGCCATACGAGGTCACCCTCGTTCGTGCGCTCAGTGACCTTAACCCATACGGCCGGACTGGCCCAAATCGTCGCGCCGGAGAGTCCATTTCGGCATCTTCCCCCTCCTGCGCGGCGGCCGGGAAGGGGGTCAGCGGACGCTTCACCCGCTCGCGCAACGGCACCACCTGGCGGCTGGCCGGCTGCAGGTGCAGGGTCGCCGCATTGAAGGCGGCACCGATTAGGACCGAGATCGCGATGAAGTAGAGCCAGATGAGCAAGACGATTGGGGTGGACAGCGGCCCATACATGGACGTGCCGCCCAGCGAGGCGGCGATGGTGCCGCGCACCACATACGAGGCGACGGCCCACAACACCAAGGTGAGAACCGCGCCGGGCACGTCGCGCACCCAGGGCGTTCGCTTGGGGGAAGCGATGTGGTACAGCGTGGTCACGCAGCCGACGACGAGCACGGTGACCACCGGCCAATAGAGCGCCACCAGGAAGTCCAGCCGGTCCGGCAAAATCCGCCCCAGCAGCGAGGGCCCGATCAGCACCAGCGGGATCATCACCACGCCCACGATCAGGGTGACGAGATAGAGCGAGAAGCTCAGCGCCCGGGTCCGGATGATCCCGCGGACACCGGAATGGCCGTACATGATCGAGATGGTGTCGACGAAGACGTTGAGCGCCCGCGACCCCGACCACAGCGAGAGCAGGAAGCCCAGCGAGATCAGGTCACCGCGGCCGCTGCGGAAGACATCGTCGACCGTCGGCAACAGCAGGTCGTCGATCACCTCGGGGGTGAGGAAGCGACCGGCATACTCCCCGATCTGTGCGGTGAAACTCTCGACCGTCACCTCACCGAGCCACTGCCCGACATACCCGACCCCACCGAACAGCCCGAGGATGAGCGGCGGAAAAGACAGCAGCGCAAAGAAACCCGCTTCGGAGGCCAGGCCGGTCACCCGGTAGCGCAGGCAGATCCGGACGGTCTCGGCGACCAGACGCGCCAGCAGCAAGCCACCCGGTATGCGGGCCAGCCAGTGCTTGAGCGCGGGTTTCCAATCCACCACGCCGTCCACGGTAACTGTGACGCAAGTGTCTGTTGTGGCGACACGGCGCGCGCCGGCCGGGGTTAGCTGGACTGCTCCGATTCCTCGGCCTGCACGTCGATGGCCCCGGGCTGGACTTCTTCGGCTTCCAGCAGCGCCTGCTGCTCGGCGACATCGAAGTCCGCCGTGGGCCACTGCGGGTCCAGACCCTGCAGCGCGCCCAGCAAGAGGTTCATCACGGCGAGGCGGGCATACCACTTGCGGTCGGCGGGAACGACATACCAGGGGGCGACGTCGGTGGAGCACTTCTCCAAGGCGACCTGATAGGCCGTCATGTAGTCATCCCAGTAGGCGCGCTCGTCAAGGTCGCCGGGGTTGAACTTCCAGTGCTTCTCCGGGTCGGCCAGGCGGGCGGCGAGACGTTCCTTCTGCTCGTCCTTGGAGATATTGAGCATCACCTTGATGATCGTGGTCCCGGCCTCGGCGGCGGTCCGCTCGAAGGCATTGATCTGGGCGTAACGGCGCGACCACTGCTGGCGCGGGACCAAGTCGTGAACGCGCACGATGAGGACATCCTCATATTGCGAGCGGTCGAAGACGCCGATGATGCCGGGGGTCGGCAGGGCGTTGCGGATGCGCCACAGGAAGGGGTGGGCGCGCTCCTGCGCGGTGGGCGCCTTGAATGCGGTGATGTGCACCCCTTGCGGGTCCGCCGCGCCCACGACGTGGCGCATGATCCCGCCCTTGCCGGAGGTGTCCATGCCCTGGATGATCAGCAGCACCGAGCGCTTCCCGCCGCCCTTGGACTCGGCATACAGGCGTTCCTGGAGCTCGGCGACCTGGTCGGCCAGCGGCCCCATCAGCGCTTCGGCATCGGCCTTGTCACCGGTGAAGGCCGGGGTGGAGCGGGTGTCCACATCGGCCAGAACGAAGCCGGGCCCGACCCGCAGGGCGTCCGCGAAGTCCGCCGGCGACGGGGCCCCCTTGACGGTTTGGTATGCCGGGTCGTCAGCGTGCGCGAGGGCGCCGCTGCTCTTCGCGGCCTTCGCCTTGGCCTTCTTGGCGTCCTTGGCGCTCTTGCCTGCGGCGCTCTTGGTCAGGTCCTTGGCGATGACCTCCAGCTCCTTGGCCTTCTTGTTCTTCCTTGTGGGCGCCTTCTTGTCCTTGCTCATCCGCGCATTTTTGCACTCGTGGGCCAAAATGAAGCGGTGCGTGTGCTGACTTCCGACAACCCCCGCATCGTCAACGGGCAGACGGTCGACGACGCCCAGCTCAACGAGCTCTATGCCTTCCCCGACGGCGGCTGCCTGCGCACGAACTTTGTCGCCACCCTCGACGGGGCCGCGGCCGGGCCGGACGGGCGAAGCGGATCCATCAACAATGCCGTAGACAAGGCCGTCTTCGACCTCAACCGGCGGCTGGCCGATGTGGTCGTGGCGGGCGTGACCACGATGGATATCGAGCGCTACCACCCCAGCGCCGGGGACACACCGCTGGTGACGCTGAGCGGGCGCTGCCGCATACCGCGTGGGTGGTGGCAACATCCGATCCAGCCGGGGATGGCGATCATGGCGACCACGACCGATGCCGATCCGGTCGAATTGGACCGGGCGCGGGAGTTGCTCGGCCCCGATTCGGTATGGACGTTGGGCGCCGGCCTCGTCGACCTGGCCGCCCTGCGCGCCCGGCTGGAAGGGATGGGGCTGCGCAAGATCCTGTGCGAGGGCGGGCCGCGGGTGCACGCCGATCTCCTGCGCCGCGGGCTATTGGACGAGGCGGCGCTGACCTGGACACCTACCATGGTCGGCGGCCCGGCGCCGCGGATCGTGGACGGGGATGTGGTGGATGTGCGCTTCCGTCTGCGCTCGCTGCTGGAGTCGGACGCAACCCTGCTCGGGCTCTGGGCGCGCTGAGGCGCGTCATTTGTTGCCCGGTGGCGGGCGGCATACGGGCTCGGATTAGGAGCGCAGGTACGCGGTAACCTCGCCCTCCCAGCGCTGCGGGTCTGTGTTCCACTCCTTGCAGTGGCGCGCGGTGTCCCAGGGCACCAGGGTGACCAGGTCGGGGCGGGCCGCGGCGAGCTGCTGCGAGGGGCCGACGGGCACGAACTCATCGTCCACGGAGTGGATGAGCAGCATCGGGTGATGCACCTCGTCGGCCCGGGCGACCCAATTGGTCTGTGCGACATCGACCGCCTCGTGGACGCCGAGCAGGCGGCGCGACCAGCGCTTGCCCATGAGCGTGCGGCTCAGGCCCTCGACCGGTCCGGGCACGCCGTGGCCCTTGGCGTGGTGGCGCAGCACGTCGTTCCAGTCAACAACCGGACCGTCGAGGACGACGCGGGTGACCGTCTCGGCGAGCGGCGATTGGGCCAGCAACTGCAGAATGATCGCCCCGCCCATCGACCAGCCGACCAGGCTGATCTCGCGGGCGCCGCGCTCGATCGCGTAGGCGAGGGCGGCCTCGATGTCACGCCATTCGGACAGGCCGAGGTTGTAGCGCCCGTCCGGACCGGCCGGGGCTCCCTCGTCGTTGCGGTAGCTGGGCACGAGCACGGTATGCCGGGCCGCCAGCGCCGGCCCGATGCCCCGGATGGTTTCCTCGCGGCGCGCGCCGCGGCCGTGGACCAGGACCGCCCAGCGGCTCCCGTCGCCGGTGCCGGGGATCTCCCAGGCCGGCATCGGCCCCAGATCGGTGGCGATCTCGACATGCCTGGTGGCCAGGCCGAGGCTGATTTCCGGTGGGGCACAGTAGTAATAGCTGTTCCAGCGGGCCGGGCCGGGCCGCAGGATGCCGAAGTCGCGGCCGAGGATCTCGCGGCATACCCGCTCTTCGTCGCGCTCGAGGATCTCGCCGACAC
>CAKZIH010000057.1 GCA_936931335.1 uncultured Nostocoides sp.
CCGCGCGAGCAGATGATCGCCCAGCAGGAACAACTGGCGCTCTCCGCGGCGAGCGTGGGCCTGGATTTCCAGTGGGAGGCGCTGGTGCCAAGCAATTCGTATGACGCCCACCGCCTCCTGCACGCCGCTCGAGCGGCCGGTATGGAGGATTCCGTCACCGAGCCGATCATGCGCGGCTGGTTCTCCGAGGGGGCGGCGATCGGCGACCATGCGGTGCTGCGCGAGCTCGCGGTGCAGGGTGGGCTCTCCCCGGATGTGGTGGATGAGGTACTGGCCGGGGATGACCATGGCATCGATGTGCGCACCGACGAGGCGGTCGCGGCGCAGATCGGGATCACCGGCGTGCCGACCTTCGTGCTCGATCAGAAGTTCGCGGTCACCGGGGCCCAGCCGCCGCAGGTAATCCTGGCGGCGCTGGAGCACGCCTGGGCGGACCGGGGCAACCGGCCGGTGGCGCCCGAGGCGGGCGGCTGCGCGGGTGGGTGCTGCGGTGGTGGCGGCGGATGCGGCGCGGACGGCGTCTGCGGCTAGGCCAGCCAAGGCTGCATACCGCTGCGCGGCAGCTTCCAGCGGGAACCTTGCGCTTAGGTGCTGCTGCAAAGTGGGGGCAAGCGCAAGGTTTCGGCAGCCGGAGAGAAACCAGGGACCACAGCGGCAATAGGACACCCCGCGTACCTGGAAGAGCTCACTTACCCTTGCTGCATTCCTGCCCTGGGGGAGTTCGGTGAGGTACCACCACGCGGGGTGCCGTCACTCATTCTAGGCGAACCTCAAGGATCCCCGCAGCACGCCCGGGTGGGTCAGCGGCGGCCGGGGACGTAGCCGCTGGCGAGGTCGACCTCGTTGCGCAGGGGCTCGCCCGCGGCATACCGGCGCAGGTTGTCTTCCAGCAGGGCGGACAGCTCGTCGCGCCAGCCGATCACATCGCCACACATGTGCGCGCTGATCCGGACGTTGTCCAGCACCCAGAGTGGATCGTCGGCGGGCAGCGGTTCCTGCGCAAAGACATCGAGCGTGGCCGAGCGGATATGGCGCTCCCGCAGCGCGCTGACCAGCGCCTCCTGATCCACCAGCGCGCCCCGGCCCACATTGACCAGGTGGGCATCCCTGCGCATCGCGGCCAGGACCGAGGCATCCACCAGGCCGCGGGTTTGCGGAGTGAGCGGGGCGATGAGCACCACGTGATCGGCCCAGCCCACCTCCTGCGCCAACTCAGCGGAGGCGACCACGGTGCCGAAGTCCTCATCGTCCGCGCGCGCGGTGCGGCCGGCGCCGCGCACCGCATACCCGAGCGTGGTCAGCAGGCGGGCGATCTCGCGGCCGATCCCCCCGGTACCCACCACCAGCACACGGCGGCCCTGCGCGCGGTGCACCTCGCGGTGGCGCCATTTGCGCTGGCGCTGCAACGACGCCGACTCCAGGAAGAGCTTGTCCTCACTGAGCACCGCGGCCGCGACGAACTCGGCGATCGGCCGGTCGAAGACGCCGTGGGCATTGGTCAGCAGCACATCCGAGTCGCGCAATTCGTCGAAGAGGATCGCGTCCACTCCGGCCGCGCAGACGTGCACCCAGCGCAGGGCATCGGCCGCCGGCCAGGCCTCGCGCAAGGCATCGGAGAAGAAGTCCCACAGCGCCAAGGCATCCGCCCCGGCGATGGCCTGCGTCAGCCCTTCCCGAGTTACCAGTTCGACCTCGGCGAGCTCCCGCAACCGCGTCAGGTTGGCCGGATCCGGCGTACCGTCGGCGGTCAGGATCACCAAGCGCGGGCGCGTGGAAGTGGGGCTCGACATAGCTGCTCATCTTAGCCTTGTCGGATTGTTGACAATCACCTCGGGCCGGAGAATCATCGCCGGTATGACGCGCCTGAGCCCCCTGCTGAAGCAGGCCACCCCCGTTGTCGTCGACCACGCCAAGGGGTGCTGGATCTCCGCCCAGGACGGCAAGGACTATCTCGACTTCACCACCGGGATCGGCGTCACCAGCACCGGCCACTGCCATCCGCGCGTCGTCGCCGCGGCACAGGAACAGGCCGGCAAGATCATCCACGCGCAGTACACGACAGTGATGCACCAGCCGCTGCTCGACCTCACCGAGAAGCTCGGCGAGGTGCTGCCCCAGCACCTGGACTCGGTGTTCTATGCCAACTCCGGCAGCGAGGCCGTGGAGGCCGCCCTGCGCTTGGCTCGGATGGCCACCGGCCGCCCCAATATCGTTGTCTTCCAAGGAGGTTTCCACGGTCGCACGGTGGCTGCCGCCACCCTGACCACCGCTGGCACGCGTTTCTCTGGCGGCTTCTCGCCGCTCATGGGCGGGGTCCACATGGCGCCCTTTCCCTACGCCTATCGCTATGGCTGGGACATGGAGACGGCGATCGACTTCGCACTCCAGGAGCTGGACTACCTCTTCGCCACCCGCACCGCGCCGGCCGAGGTGGCCGCCTTCCTCATCGAGCCGGAACTCGGCGATGGGGGGTATATCCCCACGCCCCCGCGCTTCCTTGAGGGCCTGCGCCAACGGGCCGACGAGCACGGCATCCTGCTGATCATCGACGAGGTGCAGACCGGCACCGGGCGCACCGGGAAGTTCTGGGGACATGAGCACAGCGGCGTCCGCCCGGACATCCTGATCACCGCCAAGGGCATCGCCTCCGGCTTCCCGATCAGCCTCATCGCCGCGTCCACGGAGCTGATGGAGCAGGGCTGGCCGGGCTCGCAGGGCGGCACCTATGGCGGCAATGCCGTTGCCGCAGCAGCCGGTTGCGCCACCTTGGATGTCATCCGCGACGAAGACCTGGTCGCCAATTCGGCTGCCCGCGGCGTCCAGCTGCACGAGGGCCTACGCGCCATCCAGGCGGACTTCCCGGTCATCGGTGATGTGCGCGGTTACGGGCTGATGCAGGGCATTGAGTTCACCACCACCGAGGGCACCCCCGACGCCAAGACCGCCGGCGCCGTCCAGCAGGCGACCACGGGCCAGGGACTGCTGACGCTGCTGTGCGGGCCCCTGCACAATGTCGTTCGCGTGATGCCGGCGCTCGTGGTGTCGGACGAGGAGATCGATCTGGGCCTGGAGCGCTTCCGCGCCGCAATGACGGAGGTCGTCGGCACGCGATGAGCACGAATGCGCGGGCGGATCACGGCCACCCGGCCGTATCCGCGCTCGCGGCGGCCGGCATCGAGATCGACGCGAGTAGCCGGCGCCGGGCCGAATACTCCTACGACGCCTCGAATTACCGCATACCGCCGGTCGCGGTTGCCTTCCCGCGCACCGCCGCGCAGGTGCGCGCGATTGTTGACGTATGCCGTGAGCACGCCACCCCGGTCGTCCCCCGCGGCGGCGGGACCGGCCAGGCGGGCAATGCCATCGGACCGGGGATCGTCGTCGACTGCTCGCGCTATCTGACCGCGATCCGCGCCATCGACCTCGAGGCGCGCCTGGCCGATGTCGAGCCGGGCGTGGTGCTCTCCCACTTGACCGATGAGGCCGCGCGACGGTCCGGCAAGACGCTGACCTTCGCGCCCGATCCCTCCTCGCGCACCCGGGCCACCATCGGCGGATCGATCGCCAATGACGCCTGCGGCAACCATTCGGTGCGCTATGGCCGAATGGGCGATCACGTGGTGGAGATCGACGTGGTCACGGCCGATGGGGCGCTGGTCACACTGGGGCAGAACGGCATTCGGGCCACGGACACGGCGGATGCACGCTCCCGGGAGCGCGCCGCATACCTCGACAGCCAGTTGCGCGCCTTGGCAGGCGAGCGAATGGCGTTGTTGCGCAACGAACTTGGCCGCATACCGCGACAGGTGAGTGGTTATCACCTGGAACATCTCTTGCCGGAGAAGGGATTTGACGTCGCCAAGGCCTTCGCTGGCTCCGAGGGCACCCTGGGCATCATCGTCGGCGCCCGGGTCCGCCTGGTGCCGGCCCCGCCGAGCAGCCTGTTGATCTGCCTCGGCTACCGGGATGTGGTGGACGCCGCGGCGGACGTCCCGCGCCTGCTGACCTACGGCCCCACCGCCATCGAGGGAATCGACGACGCCATCGTCACCACCATGCGCTACCGCCGGGGTGCCGACTCGGTCACCGCGCTGCCCGAGGGCAAGGCCTGGCTGTACGTCGGCCTGGCTGGCGAGGACGCCGATGAGGTTGCGGCACAAGCGGACCGACTAGTCGCCGAGATGACGCGCGATGGTCATGCGGTGGATGCCCGCGCCGTCCCCGACCCGGTCGAGAGCGCCCTGCTGTGGCGGGTCCGCGAGGACGGCGCCGGCCTGTCGTCACGTCTGGCGCCGGAGGTCGCCGCCGGCCGGCTGGAGGCGTGGACCGGCTGGGAGGACTCCGCGGTTGCCCCCGAACGCCTCGCCGACTATCTGCGGGAGCTGCGCGAACTCTTGGCGCGTTATGGCTTGGCCAGCGTCCTGTACGGCCACTTCGGCGCCGGCTGTATGCATGTGCGGATCACCTTCGACCTGCGCACCCCCGAGGGCATCGCCACCACCGAGCGCTTCCTCGTCGAGGCCGCCGAACTCGTTGTCGCCCATGGAGGTTCGCTCTCCGGCGAACACGGCGACGGTCGGGCCCGCAGTGCCCTACTCCCCCTGATGTACTCCCCCGAGATGATGGCGACCTTTGCCGACATCAAGCGCCTCTGGGATCCCGCCGGACTGCTCAACCCCGGTTCGATCGTCGACCCGGACCCGGTCACCGACCGGCTGGCGCTTGCCGGAATCCCCGAACGCGACTGGGGCACAGCGGTTCCCGACCACCGCACCACGCTGGATCCGTTCGTCGCCTCGGTGCAGGCGTGCATCGGCGTGGGGAAATGCCGCACCACCAGCGGCGGGGTCATGTGCCCCAGCTATCGCGCGACCCGCGACGAGAAGAACTCCACCCGCGGGCGCGCCCGGGTGCTGCAGGAGATGACCCGGACCGCCCCCAGCGTCGCCGCCGGCTGGGCCTCCGCCGACGTCGCGGAGTCGCTCGACCTGTGCCTCTCGTGCAAGGCGTGCTCGACGGACTGCCCCACGGGGGTGGACATGGCGACCTTTAAGTCGGAATTTCTGCACCAGCACTACGCGGGCCGGCGCCGTCCACTGTCCCATTACTCCCTGGGCCGCCTGCCGCAATGGCTCGCGCTCGCCCAGCGCACCCCGCGCCTGGCCAATGCCGCTGCCGGTATGCCGTTCTCCCCCATGGGAATGCGCGCGATCGGTCTGACCGACCAGCGGCAGTTGCCCGCCATCGCCGGACGCGATGACTGGAAGCGCGCCGCGGCCGCCGCCGGTGCCACCCGACCGGGATCCGGCACCGGGGATGCCTTGCTGCTGGTCGATACCTTTACCCGCGGTTTCCGCCCCGCGCTGGCCGGCAGCGCCGCGGCGGTGCTTGGTGCAGCGGGTGATCGCGTGGAATGCACCGCCGACGCCTGCTGCGGTCTGACCTATATCTCCACCGGTCAGCTCGATCGCGCCCGCTCGCGCCTGGAGGCCGCGGTGGACACGCTCGACGATGGGAGCGACCGGCCCATCGTCGTCGTGGAACCCTCGTGCGCGGCCACCCTGCGAACCGACCTGCCCCACCTGATCCCCACCGACCGGGCCCGCACCCTCGCCCAACGGGTGCGCAGCTTCGCCGCATACGTGCGGGAACTCGGGGCCGCCGGACGACTGGCCGCCCCAGCGCAGGTGCCGGAGCACGTTCTTGTCCAACCGCATTGCCACGAATATGCGGCATTCGGCCCGACCACCCAGACCGCGGCGCTGCAGGCGGCCGGGGTGGGTGAGGTGACCGTGGCTGCCGGTTGCTGCGGCGTGGCCGGTAACTTCGGATTCGAGGCCCAGCACTACGACTTGTCCGTGGCCGTCGCCGACCAGGCCTTGCGGCCGGCTCTCGACGCCGCGGATGACGACATACCGGTCCTCACCGACGGATTCTCCTGTCATATGCAGGTGGACCATCTCGCCCCGCAACGTCGCGGCCGGCATCTTGCCGAGCTGCTGGACCCCAGGAAGGACACATCCGGATGACTGTGACGCAGGTGCGCACGCGCACGCAGGAGTCGACCGATCGCGCCATGGAGATCGTGCGGAAGGTCCCCACGGGCCTCTTCATCGACGGCGAGTGGTGCGGCGCGGCGGACGGCAAGACCGCCGAGGTCATCAACCCCGCCACCGAGGAGGTCCTGGCCACCATCGCCGATGGCGGCGAGGCCGATGCCCGCCGCGCCATCGAGGTCGCCAGCCGCACTCAGCGCGACTGGGGCCGCACTCCCCCGCGCGAACGCAGTGAGATCCTGCGCCGCGCCTACGAACTGCTCATGGAGCGCCAGGACGACCTGGCCACCATCATGACCGCGGAGATGGGCAAGCCCTTTGCCGAGGCCAAGGGCGAGGTCGCCTATGCCGCGGAGTTCTTCCGCTGGTTCGCCGAGGAGGCCGTGCGCATCCGCGGCGATATGACGCTCTCCGGTGACGGCAAGACCCGGATCTTCGTATCCCGGGAGCCGGTCGGCCCGTGCGTGCTGGTCACCCCGTGGAACTTCCCGCTGGCCATGGGCACTCGCAAGATCGGCCCGGCGATCGCCGCCGGCTGCACGATGGTCTTCAAGCCCGCCCACCTGACCCCGCTCAGCTCCTTCGCGCTGGTCGAGATCCTCGTCGAGGCCGGGCTGCCCGCGGGCGTGCTCAATGTCGTCTGCTCCACCGACCCGCAGACGGTGGTCGGGCACTGGATGTCCAGTGGTCTGGCCCGCAAGATCTCCTTCACCGGCTCGACCGGCGTCGGGGTCAAGCTGTTGGAGCAAGCCGCCGAGCACGTCATGCGCAGCTCGATGGAGCTCGGCGGCAATGCCCCCTTCATCGTCTGCGAGGACGCCGACCTGGACGTCGCCGTCGAGGGCGCGATGGTCGCCAAGATGCGGAATATGGGCGAGGCGTGCACCGCCGCCAACCGGATCTTCGTGCACCGCTCCGTCCACGACGAATTTGCCCGCCGCCTGGGTGAGCGCATGGGTTCCCTGGTCGTCGGTGACGGCCTGGCCGAGGGCGTACAAGTGGGCCCGCTCGTCGAGCCCAAGGCCCGGGACAAGGTGGAGAGCCTGGTCCAGGATGCGGTCGATCGGGGCGCCGAGGTCGTCGTCGGCGGCTCCCGCCCGGAGGGTGCCGGCTACTTCTATGCCCCGACGGTGCTTTCGGGGGTCGACCCGGCCTCGTCGCTGATGTCGGAAGAGATCTTCGGGCCGGTCGCCCCGCTCATCCCGTTTGACGACGAGGAGCAGTTGCTGGAGATGGCCAATGACACCCCCTGGGGTCTCATGGGCTACATCTTCACCACGAATGTGGACCGCGCCTTCCGGCTCGGGGAGCGTCTGGAGACCGGGATGGTCGGCCTGAACACCGGGCTGGTCTCCAACCCGGCGGCGCCCTTCGGCGGGGTCAAGGCCTCCGGCCTGGGCCGCGAGGGTGGGGCCTTCGGCATCGAGGAGTTCCTCGAGATCAAATACCTCGCGCTGCCCAGGAGCTGAGCCGTGCCCGAGTTCAGCCCGCAGGAGTATGCCGATCGCCTGGCGGCCGTGCGCGACCGCATGGCGCGGCAAGGGCTGGCCGCGCTGCTGATCAGCGACCCGGCGAACCTCTATTACCTCACCGGTTACAACGCCTGGTCGTTTTACACCCCACAGGTGCTCTGGGTGCCCGCCGATGGGGAGATGATCCTCTTCACCCGGGCAATGGATGCCCAGGGCGCCCACCGCACCTCCTGGCTGCCGCCGGAGTCGATCGTCGGCTACCCCGAGTCGCTGGTCCACCGGGCCCACGCCCACCCCTTCGACTGGGTGGGCACGCAGTTGCGCGAGCGCGGCCTGGTTGGCCTCGGCGCGGTGGCGGTGGGTGTGGAACTGGACGCGCACTTCTTCTCTCCCAAGGCTTTGCGCGCCTTGGAGCGCGCACTGCCGGAATGGCGCCTGGTCGACTGCTTCGAGTTGGTCAACTGGGTGCGGGTCGTGAAGTCGGATGCCGAGATCGAGGTCATGCGCGCCGCCAGCCGGGTGACGGTGAAGGCCATGGAGGCAGCCATCGGCGCCATCGCGATCGGTACGCCCCAGCATGTGGTCGCCGCCGAGATCCAGCGCGCCCAGGCGCTCGGCGACGAGGAGGTATGGGGTGACTTCCCCGCGATCGTGCCCTTCCTGCCCACCGGTGAGGCCGCCGACACCCCGCACATCACCTGGACCGACCGCCGCTTCGCCGCGGGCGAGGGTGTGGTCGTCGAGCTCACCGGGGCGCACCGTCGCTATCACGTCCCGCTGGCCCGCACGGTGCTGCTCGGCGACCCTTCGCCGCAGCTCGCCGCGCTGGAACGGCCCGTAGCCGAGGGCCTTGAGGCGGTCCTGACGACGGCCCGGGACGGCATACCGGTGACGGACTTGGCGCGGGCCTGGAATGACACGCTTGCGACATACGGGCTGAGCAAGAGATCCCGGCTCGGATACTCCATCGGCATCGGTTTCCCGCCGGACTGGGGCGAGCGGACGATCAGCGTCCGGGACGACGATCCCAGTGTGCTGCAACGCAATATGACGTTCCACATCATCTGCGGGATGTGGATGAACGACTTCGGCTATGAGGTGTCGGAGTCGGTCCGCATCACGGAAACCGGTGTCGAGACCTTCACTGCATTCCCGAGGGAGCTGATCCGCCCATGACCACGGACAACCTGCTGCTGACCACCATCGACGGGCTGCGTCCCGGGCCGACGGACGGCATCACCGGCCCGGTCGCGGACGGCCTGCTGCCGCTGGCCAGCCGCGCCGATGGCCTGGTCGGCTCCGTGATCGACTCCTCCACCTCGCTGCTGGCCGCCCAGACCCACGACATCGTGCGCTTCGCGATGGGGGCGCCCGCCGACGAGATGGTCCCGGTCGAGCAGTTCCGCCAGATCGCCGCACAGCAACTCGACGCCTCCTCCTTTACCTATGGCGCGACCGAGGGTGAGCCTGGTCTCATCGACTCCCTGGTGAAGCTCTCGGTCGCCGCCGGTGAGCCCACCAGCGCCGACCGGATTGTGGTCACCACCGGTGGGATGCAGGGCCTGGACCTGGCCTTCAAGCTCTTCGTCGACCCGGGCGACCTGGTCGTCGTGGAATCCCCCACCTACACCAATGGCTCCGCCACCGCCTTGGCGTATGGCGCGGACCTACTCGAGGTGCCCTGCGACGAGGACGGTATGGAGGTGGACACCCTCGCGCGACTGGTGCGCGAGCTCGGGCGGGTCCCCAAGGCGATCTATACGATTCCGAACTTCCAGAATCCCTCCGGCGTCACCCTGTCCCGGGAGCGCCGGGTGCGGCTGCTGGAGTTGGCCCACGAATGGGGTTCGATCATCGTCGATGACGACCCCTACGGGCTGCTTCGCTTCTCCGGCACCGATATTCCGAGCTTTCCGGCCCTCGCGCCGGGTGACCCGCAGGTGTTTTCGGTGCGTACCTTCAGCAAGATCCTGGCCCCCGGCTTGCGGGTCGGCTGGGTGGATGCGGACCCGCGCCTGCAGCCGCTGCTCATCCACGCCAAGCAGGCGATGGACACCTGCACCAATGTGCCGGCCCAGCATCTCGTCGACGCCTTCATCCGCACCGGCGGGATGGACGAGCACGTGGACCGGTTGCGTGCGGCATACCGGACCCGCAAAGAGGCGATGCTCGCCGCGATCGAGCGCCACCTCGGCGGCCGCGTGCGCACCACCGACCCGGACGGCGGTTTCTTCATCTGGGTGACCCTGATCGGGGACGACGCGCACCTGTCCAGCACCCGGCTCTTCGAGGTTGCGCTCGCCGAAGGGGTCGCCTTCATCCCCGGCCCGGCACTCTCGCCCTCGGGCCGCTTCCAGGACGCCTTCCGGCTGTGCTTTGCCTCCATGCCGCCCGAGCGCATCGAGGTCGGCGTGCAACGGCTGGCGGTGGCGCTGGATCGGGTGCGCGCGGAGACCGGTCCGCGATGACCGAACTATCCGCGCAGCTAGACACCGACGCAATGGTCGAGCTCGCGTGCGCGCTGATCGCCGCTCGTGGGGAGAACCCCGGTGAGACCGAAGCCGCGACCGTCGCGATGCTGGCCCGGGCGTGTCGGGCCCAGGGGTTCACCGTGACCGAACACGAGGTTGCCCCCGGCCGCTCGAATCTCATTGCCACCTATGGCGATCCGGACGCCGGGCCGGGCCTGCTCTTCCTCGGCCATAGCGATGTGGTGCCGGCCGGGCCCGGCTGGTCCAGCGATCCATTTGCTCCGGCGGTGCGCGATGGGCAGCTCTTCGGCCGCGGGTCGGCCGATATGAAGGGTGGCCTGGCCGCGATCGTTGGGGCGATGGCCGCCGTTGCCAAGCTAGGGGCGCCCCTACGCGGCCCGGTGACCCTGGCCTGCACCGTGGACGAAGAGGATCTGGACACCGGCATCCGTCATCTGGTCGAGCTGCCGGAACCGCTACCGGGCCGGTATGCCGGGTGCATCGTCGCCGAGCCCACCTCCCTCGACGTCATCGTCGCCTGTCGCGGCGATGCCTACCTGGAGATCGAGGTCACCGGCCGCGCCGCCCACTCCGGGCGCCCGTCGGATGGCCGCAGCGCGATCGCCGCCGCCGCCCGGATCGTGCAACTCATCCAGGACGACCACGATCGCCTGAGCTCCGGGTCCGCCGATCCGCTCTGCGGCACCGCCACCTGGAATGTCGGCCGCATCGAGGGTGGTCGCGGCACCTCCACCGTGGCCCCGTCCTGCCATCTGTGGGTCGACCGGCGCCTGATGCCGGGCGAGGACCCCGAGCAGATCGCCGCCGACCTGCGCCAGCGCATCGAGGACGCCGGGATCATCGGCGACGGGATCAGTGTCGCGATCGAGGTGACCATGGCGATGCCGGGTTTTGCCACCGAGACCGACGACCCCTTCGTCGCCGCCTGCGTGGACGCCGCCCACAGCGTGGATTACCCCGGTGCGGTCGGCGGGTGGAGCGCCGCCTGCGATGGCGGGTTCATTGCCGAGCGTCTCGGCATACCGACGGTGGTCTTGGGCCCGGGAAGCATCAACGATCAGGCACACCAGCCGGACGAATCCGTCCCAGTCTCGGAAATCCACGCTGCGGCAGCGCTTTTCACGCAACTGATCACCACATACCTGCGCTGACCGGTAGGGCCGGATAGATTGTTCACAATCGACCGGACGAGGGGTGGTGGCAGTGGCGAGAACCAGCAGCCAATTGACCCCGATCGTGCAAACCTCCACCCCCGCGCTGATCGCCGACCGCCTGCGCGAGGCGATCGCCAATGGGGAGTTCGCGCAGGGTGAACAACTCGCGGAGACGGCGCTGGCGCTGACCTTCGGCGTGAGTCGTGGGCCACTGCGCGAGGCGATGCAACGCCTGACCCAGGAGGGCCTGCTCGTCGCCCGGCGTAACCGTGGGCTCTTCGTCGTGGAGCTCGGTCCGGCGGAGATCCACGACATCTATCTCGCCCGAGAAGCCCTGGAGGGCGCGGCGATCCAGCAGATCATCGACAAGCGCCGCGGCGAGGAGGCGCGCGTACTGCTGCCGATCGTCTCGCAATTGGCGAGCCAGGATGTGGCCGCGGCGTCCGAGGCGGATATGCGCTTCCATGTCACGCTCGTGGCCCTGAGCCAAAGCCCCCGGCTGCAGACTATGCACGGCACCCTGATCACCCAGATCCGCCTGTGCCTGCAGCAGATGGCGGACAGTTACACCCCGGCCAACGACCGAGTTGGCGAGCATGCGGCGATCGTCGAGGCGATCATCGCCGAGGACCTGCCGACCGCCCGCACGCTCCTCGGTGAGCACATGCAAGACGGGCTGCGTCGGCTGACCGCACGCCGGACCTGAGCCCACGCGAGGTCAACACACCCCGCCCGGCGTGGGCATTCTTCGCCGGGCAATATCCCGCAAGGTCTTTTCGCCGACCCCGGTAGCCGCTATCGTCGATTGTCGACAATCAAACGAAAGGTGCTGCCATGGCCGACAATGTCGTCGCCGGAAGCCACTCGGTGAACCCCGACCCGGACATCTCCCCCGCCGATCCCGGCATGTTGCGCCGCGCCATCGGCGCCTCGGCGATCGGCAACGCGGTGGAGTGGTTCGACTACGGGATCTATGCCTATGGCACGACCTATATCGCCAAGGCGCTCTTCCCCGAAGGCTCCACCAAGGCGGTCTTGTTCACCCTGCTCGGTTTTGCGGTCTCCTTCCTTATGCGGCCCCTGGGCGGCCTTATCTGGGGTCCACTCGGCGACCGGGTCGGGCGCAAGAAGGTCCTCTCGCTGACCATCATGTTGATGTCGGTGGCCACTCTCTGCGTCGGCCTGATCCCCTCCTACAGCAGCATCGGGATCGCCGCGCCGATCATCCTGTACGCCCTGCGTGTCATTCAGGGCTTCTCGACCGGTGGTGAGTACGGCGGCGCCGCCACCTTCATGGCCGAGTACGCCCCCGACAAGCGCCGTGGCTTCTATGGCAGCTTCCTGGAGTTCGGCACGCTCGCCGGCTTCAACGGTGGCGCCCTGCTCATGCTCCTGATGATCGGCATCACCAATGACGAGCAGATGACGAGCTGGGGCTGGCGCGTTCCCTTCCTGATCGCCGGTCCCCTCGGCCTCATCGGGCTCTACCTGCGCTCCAAAATGGAGGACACCCCGGTCTTCCGCGAGTTGGTCGCCGCCGAGGAGGCCAAGCACGCCACCCGCAAGAGCATGGGTGACACCCTGCGCGAGCTGCTCGGGGGCCATCTATCGACGATGCTCAAGCTCTTCGGTCTGGTGATCGCGCTGAACGTGGTCAACTACACGCTGCTGAGCTACACCCCGACATACCTGAGCGAACTCGACAAGGTGAACTTCAGCGAGACTCAGGTCCTCTATGTGCCGATCATCGGGCAGTTCATCATGATGGCGCTATTGCCCTTCGCCGGCCACTTGTCGGATGTCTGGGGCCGCAGGCCGAGCTGGGCGATCTCCCTGATCGGCATCGCGGTCGCCGCCCTACCCTGCTACAAGCTCATGCAGACCGGGTTCACCGGCGCGATCATCGCCTTCAGCATCCTGGGCCTGCTCTACATCCCGCAGCTGGCGACCATCTCAGCCACCTTCCCCGCCATGTTCCCCACCCACGTCCGGTATGCCGGTCTGGCCCTGGGTTACAACGTCGCCACCTCGCTCTTCGGCGGCACGGCCGGCCTGGTCAATGAATGGCTGATCGACCGCACCGGTAACCAGCTCTGGCCCGCCTACTACATGATCGGTGCCTGCGTCATCGGCCTGATCGCGCTCTACTTCGTCATCGAGACCAAGGGACAGTCGTTGCGCGGCACGCAGACTCCGGGGACTGCGGCCGCCCGCGAGGAGGTCGCCGACCTGGCCACCGCGGGGCCGGCCGGGGCGCATCTCGGCCAGTGAGCAGGGGAGGGATCGGAGGGATGGAGAGGACAGGCGGTAGCCGATTTCGGCGCCGCCTACCTCTCCGGTAACCTCTCCCGCGGAGGATTCGCATAGTGGCCTAGTGCGCACGATTGGAAATCGTGTTGGGGATTAAACCCCTCGCGGGTTCAAATCCCGCATCCTCCGCCATGTGATGTCTCAGGACATCGGAAACCCCTGAACCCCTGGTTCAGGGGTTTCGTCG
>CAKZIH010000058.1 GCA_936931335.1 uncultured Nostocoides sp.
CGCTCTCGGTGCCGACGACCGCGGTCTTCTTCGAGACCCCGAGCAATCCCACCAGCACCCTGGTCGATATCGCCGCGGTCTCCGAACTGGCACACGCGGCGGGCGCGAAGGTGGTGGTGGACAACGTCTTTGGGACTCCGTTGTTCAGCCAGCCGTTGGCCCTCGGCGCGGACGTCGTCGTCTACTCCACGACCAAGCACATCGACGGCCAGGGCCGGGTCCTCGGCGGTGCGGTGCTCGGCAAGGAGGAGTTCCTGCGCGAGATCGTCCGGCCGATGATCCGGGTGCTCGGTCTGACCATTTCGGCGTTCAACGCCTGGGTGCTGGTCAAGTCGCTGGAGACCCTCGACCTGCGCCTGCGCGCGCAGAGCGCCGGGGCGCAGGAGGTCGCCGAATGGCTCGAGGCGCACCCGCGGGTGGCGCGGGTCTGCTTCCCGGGGCTGGCGTCGCATCCCCAGGCCGACCTGGTGGCGCGGCAGATGTCCGGGCCCGGGACGGTGCTCGCCTTTACCGTGGACACCGGCAAGGTGGGTGCCTTCGCGCTGCTCAATGCCCTGCAGATCATCGACATCTCCAACAATCTGGGCGACACCAAGTCGCTGGCTACCCACCCGTCGACCACCACCCATTCCAAGATCGCCGAGTCCGAGCGGTTGGCCCTGGGCATCACCGACGGCACCATCCGCCTCTCGGTGGGGCTTGAGCATCCGGCCGACTTGATCGCCGACCTCGAGCGCGCCTTCGCGGCGCTCGACGCCTGAGGAGTGCCGGCAGCCCAGCCCGCGCTGTCGGGACGGGCGGTTAGGGTCGGGGACATGGCCCAGACCACGATGCGAGTTCGCTACTCCGACACCGGCATCGGTGCCGTCTTGGCGCAGCAGGGTTTGCTCGCCCGGTTTGCCGCGATCCGGGCGCAGTTCGGGGTGCCCAAGGAGTTCCCGGCGGCGGTGTTGGCCGAAGCCGAGCGGGTCGCCGCCGCCCCGCTGGAGTGGCCGGAGCGAGACGAGACCGCGATCCCCTTCATGACCATCGACCCACCGGGCTCGATGGACCTGGACCAGGCGCTCCACATCGAGCGCGCCGGGGACGGCTTCCGGGTCCGCTACGCGATCGCCTATCTGCCGGCCTTCGTCGCCCCCGGCGGCGCCATCGACACCGAGGCCCGCCAACGCGGCCAGACCATCTACGCGCCCGACCAGCGCACCCCGCTGCACCCACCGCAGGTGAGCGAGGGGGCGGCGAGCCTGCTGCCGGGGCAGGTGCGGGCGGCATACGTCTGGGACCTGCACGTCCGAGACGACGGTGAGGGCACCGATAAGCAGGTCTATCGCGCGCTGGTTCGCAGCGTGGACCGCTTCGACTACGCCCAGGTGCAGGCGATGATCGATGCCGGCACCAGCGACGAGCGGGTGGCCTTGCTCCGGGAAGTGGGCGAGCGTCGGATCGCCGCCGAACAGCGTCGTGGTGGCGCCAGCCTGCCGATGCCGGAGCAGGAGGTGACGCAGGATGCGGACAGCACCTTCGTCCTCGGCTTCCGGCCGCCGCTGCCCGCGGAGGAATGGAACGCCCAGATCTCGCTGATGACGGGAATGGCCGCCGCCGAGCTCATGCTCGAGGCCAAGGTGGGGATCCTGCGCACCCTGCCCACTCCGGACGAATCCGCGGTCGCCCGCTTCCGCCGCCAGGCCAAGGTCCTCGGGGTTCCGTGGCCGGAGGATGAGCGGTATGGCGATTTCCTGCGCCGCCTGGACCGGACCAACCCCCGCCACCTCGCCCTGATCTATGACGCGACCGGCCTCTTCCGCGGGTCGAACTATGTGGCCTTCGACGGTGAGGTGCCGGCCGCGCCGCAGCATGGCGCCTTGGCCGCGAACTATGCCCACGTCACCGCCCCGCTGCGCCGGCTGGTGGATCGGTTTGGGCTGGCCGTCGCCGAGGCCATCTGCGCGGGCCAGCCCATCCCGCAGTGGGCGCGCGCCGGCCTACCCGCACTGCCGGAGATCATGGCGCGCACCAGCCGCATCGCCTCCGGGGTGGAGCGCGCCTGCACCGATGCCGTCGAGGCGGCCGTGCTGGCCCAGTATGTCGGCGCCACCTTCGAGGCGGTCGTCGTCGACCAAGGCCGCCAAGGCACCTGGCAGTTGCAGTTGACCGACCCGGCGGTGGTGGCGAACGCGGGCGCGGGGGTCGCGGTGCAGATCGGCGATATCGTCGGCGCCCGGTTGGTGGAGGCCGAGGTCGCCACGGGGGTCGTCCGCTTCCAGATCGTCGAGCGTCGAGGCGCCCACCCCGAGCTTGCCGACGGCTGACGCGCCGCGCCACCCCGCGTAGACTCACCCCGGGAAGAGTCGGCCAGACGGTCGCGTCGAGACCTTCGGGTCTTGCCGAGGAACGTCCGGACTCCATAGGGCACGGTGGTGGCTAACGGCCACCCGGGGCGACCCGCGGGACAGTGCCACAGAGAGTAGACCGCCGGCCACGGCAGCGCCGTGTGCCGGTAAGGGTGAAAGGGTGGTGTAAGAGACCACCAGCGGCCTGGGTGACCAGGCCGGCTAGGTAAACCCCACCGGGAGCAAGCCCGAGCAGCGTGTGATTGAGGGCGGCCCGCCCGAGCACGCGGGTAGGGCGCACGAGCCCGTCGGCAACGGCGGGCCTAGATGGATGACCGTCACCCGCGGCCTTGGCCGCGGGAACAGAATCCGGCGTATCGGCCGGCTCTTCCCCTCCGGTCCCTACACTCGGCCCGTATGAGGTTGACCCACCGCGGCCACTCCTGCGTCCTTGTCGAGATGGCCGACACCCGCATCCTGCTGGATCCCGGCAACTTCTCCGACCTGGGCGGGATCACCGATCTGGATGCGGTGATCGTCACCCACCAGCATCCCGACCACCTCGACCCCGACCGGCTGCCGGAGTTGATGCGGGCCAACCCCACGGCGCGTCTGGTGGCCGATCCGGAGTCGCTGCCGGTGCTGGCGAAGTTGGGGCTGACCGCCGACGGGCACGACGAGTCCACGGCCCGACTGGGCGGCGTCGAGGTCACCCCGGTCGGTGCCCGGCATGCCCTGATCAATGAGGCCGCCCCGCGGATCGGCAATGTCGGAGTCCGCCTGTCCGCACAGGGCGAACCCTCGCTCTACCACCCCGGGGACACGCTCGCCGAGGACCCGGGCAATATCGATGTCCTGCTCTTTCCGCTGCAGGCGCCCTGGCAGGCCAGCCGGGAGATGACCGCATTCCTGACCCGCATGCAGGCGCGGGTCGCGGTGCCCATTCATGACGGCTTGCTGGTGCCCGCGGGCCGCACGATGTACCTCACCCATGCGCATGACTTCGGGCCCCAGGACACCCAGATCCGTGACCTGGCCGAGCAGGGCCCCACGGAGATCCGGGTCGATTGAGGATCCGGTGACGCGCGCGAGCGGGCCACAGGATGCGAGTGACCCCGGCCCGCCCGCGGGTGCTGCCGGGCTGGTCCGGACGCTGTGCCCGCCGCCGGCGCGGGTCCTCATCGCCGGGTCCGGGGAGGGGTTATTGGCCTCTCGTCTCATGACCGAGGGCTATCGCGCTCTGGGCGCCGATGACGACGCCCGTGCGGTGGCGGCAGCGCGGGCGCGCGATCCGCGCACGCCAGTGGTGCGCAGCACCGGCGTCGACCCGCTGCCTGTCCCGAGCACCGGTGCTGTCGTGCTCGCCGGCGAGCGCATCACGAGCGCCTGGTCGGGCCGACTCGCTGGCTTGATCGCTGCACTGGCGACCCACGTGGGCGGCACCGGTTGGCTGATCGTCGAACTCGACTTCGATGCCGGGCCGGATCGCGACGCGCTGGAGTTCACGGCATACGACCGGCTGTGTGCGGCGGCCGGACTGTCCTATGTGGCGCGCTACCGCGACTGGCACGGCACGCCCGGCGCGCCGCCGACGGGGCGGACGATCGTGGTGCACCGCCGGGGCTGAGGCACTGGCTCAGCCCCGGGATTTCCAGGTCAGCAGCGCCGGGTCAGCGCGGGTCGCGCCCTTCCCATTCGGCGTCCTCGGCGTCCCAGGACTTGGTGCGCGCGGCCGCGGTCTGCAGCGCGCGGCGCGCCTCGTCCTCGGTGGCATAAGGGCCCATCACGTCATCGCTTTGCGAGCGCGTCTCGTCCGTCTGCACCTCGCGGGTGCTGATGTTGTACCAGTAGGCCATGGCGGGCTCCCTTCGCACAGGCCGCTCGAGCGCGGCACCTAGACTCCACCGTATGCCGAATGCGACCGCCAGCGTGGCTCCCGGACGGGTGTCTGCCCGCCGTGACGTGCCCTCGTCGATCCGTCGGCCCGAGTATGTCGATCGCCCGGCCCCGCAGCCCTACACCGGCCCCGAGGTCAAGGACGCGGAGACCATCGAGCGGATGCGGATCGCGGGCCGGATCGCGGCTCAGGCGATGGCCGCTGCGGCCGCGGCGATCGCTCCCGGGGTGACCACCGACGAGATCGACCGGGTCGGTCACGAGTTCCTCCTCGACCACGGCGCCTATCCCTCCACCCTCGGCTACCGCGGTTTCCCGAAATCGCTGTGCACCAGCGTGAACGAGGTGATCTGCCACGGCATACCGGACTCCCGGCGCCTGGAAGACGGGGACATCGTCAATATCGACATCACCGCATACATCGGCGGTGTGCACGGGGACACGGACGCGACCTACCTGGTCGGCGACGTGGACGAAGAGTCACGGCTGCTGGTGGAGCGCACCCATGAGGCGATGATGCGCGGCATCAAGGCGGCGCAGCCGGGGCGCGCGATCAACATCATCGGCCGGGTGATCGAGAGCTACGCCCGCCGCTTCGGGTATGGCGTGGTGCGCGACTTCACCGGCCACGGGATCGGCACCAGCTTCCATTCCGGCCTGATCGTGCCCCACTATGACGCCGCGCCGCATTACGCGACCATCATCGAGCCCGGTATGACGTTCACCATCGAGCCGATGCTGAACCTGGGCACGCCGGACTGGGAGATGTGGGACGACGGCTGGACCGTGGTCACCAAGGATCGCCAGCGCTCGGCGCAGTTCGAGCACACCATCCTGATCACCGAACGCGGCAACGAGATCCTCACCCTCGCCTGAAGACTCCGACTGGCCGCCGCGGCCCGGGGATAGGACGGGGTGAGGGCAGTAGTGGGGGCCGTTGGGGGTCCATTTACCCCCGCTTCTGCCACTTGACTCGTCGGCGGGCAGAAGTGGGCCATCGCGCCCGCCGTGGCTGCCCCACTTCTGCCCGGTGCCGCCGGCCCGCATCCGGAATCCACAGGTCGACCTGGGACTAGGCCTTCTCCACAGGGGTGGTCAGCGGGGTCGCGCTTCACCGATGCCGGCGGCAGGGTCGCTATCCATGCCATACCCAACTCCACTTCCCGACGTTCTGGCTCGGGCGCCGTTCACGGTTGCGCAGGCATACCGGCTCGGTGTGAGCCGGGACCGCTTGCGCAGTTCGCTGGTGCGCGCACCCTTCCGCGGTGTCCGGGTGCCTTCGCAGTTGCCCGACGACCTCGATACGGCTGCCCGAGCGCTCGCGCTCTTGCTGCCTGACCTGGTCCTGGAGGGGGTGACCGCCTGCGCCTGGCACGGACTACCCCTGCTGGCGGGTATCGATCCGCGCGCACCGCTAATGGTGGCCACGAGTACGCGGGCGCGGGTGGCGGGGGTGCGCGCCCGCGTGTGCGCGCCACCTCCCGGGGCGGGCCGAACGAGAACCGCCTATCGCGTGCTTTCGCGTCCGAGCGCCTGGGCAAGCGCTGCCAACGACCCGCGGCTCGGGGGAGCAGAACTGCTGATTCTGGCCGATGCCCTCTGCAGCGCTCCCGACGTGGGCGTGCCGATAGAGCACGTGCGTGCGGCAGTGGACGGACATACCCGACCCCCACGGTTGGAGCTGGCCAATCGGGTTCTTGCCCTGGCCAGCCCGCGCGTCGACTCACCCCAGGAGAGCCGGCTGCGCTGGTACCTGTTCTGCGCACAGTTTCCGCCACCGTTGGTCAACGCGGACCAATACCGAGCCGACGGTAGTTTCCTGGCCCGGCCGGATCTGTGCTGGCCGGAGGTTAAGGTCGCGGTCGAGTACGACGGGGCGGTGCACCTGGAGTCTCGCCAGTGGCGCAAGGACTTGGTCCGGCGCGAGGCGATGGAGGCCGACGGATGGCGCATCATCGTGGTGATCGCCGCCGATCTTTATAACCCCGAGCAGGTATGCCGTCGGGTAGCCCGCGCGCTGCTCGCCCGGGGCTTGCGCTGGCCCGGCTGTCAGCGGTGGTCGAATGAGGCCTTGACCATCGGCAGTATTGGGGGAAGGCAGACGGCCGGCTGACCCCCCGCTACTGCCGGGGTTGCCCGCGGCCGGCAGGAATGGGGGTTGGCACCAGCGCCGAAACCCCACCTACTGCCAGTTCGCCCGGGGCGTGGCAGGAATGGGGGATGGAACCGCAGTCACGAGCCCCGCGGTTGCCAGTCCCGGCCGGGAGGGGGCGCAGCTGGGCTACTCCAGGAAGGAGTGCTCCTGGTCGGGGAAGGTGCCGGCGGCGACGTCGGCGGCATACGCCTGGGCGGCGGCGCCGAGGGTGGCGCGCAGGTCGGCGTACTTCTTGACGAACCGGGGGGCACGCCCGCCGCGCAGGCCGGCCATGTCCTGCCATACCAGCACCTGCCCGTCGCAATCGGGACCGGCCCCGATCCCGATGGTGGGGATGCGCAGGGCCTTGGTGACCTCGGCCGCAACGGGCGCCGGGACCATCTCCATGACGATCGCGAAGCACCCGGCCGACTCCAGGGCCAGCGCGTCCTGAAGCAGCTTGGCCGCCCCGGCGCCTCGGCCCTGCACCTTGTAGCCACCGAGCACATGCTCGCTCTGCGGGGTGAAACCGATGTGCCCCATCACCGGGATCCCGGCCCGCACCAGCAGTTCCACCTCCGGCACCATCGCCGCGCCACCCTCGAGCTTGACCGCGTGCGCCAGGCCTTCCTTCATCATCCGGGTCGCCGTCTTCAGCGCCTGCTGGGGGCTGGCTTGATAGGAGCCGAAGGGCAGATCCGCCACCACCATGGCGCGCTTGGTGGCCGTACTCACCGCGCGCACCAACGGCAGGAGGTGATCCACGGTCACCGGCACCGTGGTCTCGAAGCCGAAGACGTTGTTGCCGGCCGAGTCGCCGACCAGGAGCACCGGGATCCCGGCTTCGTCGAAGATCTCCGCCGCATACATGTCGTATGCGGTGAGCATCGCCCACCGTTCGCCCCGCTCCTTGAACTGCATCAAATGGGGGATGCGGATGCGCCGCTGCGGCGCCGCCTGCACCCCGGTCCCATAGGGCGCGATGGTCTCCGGCGCGGTGGTCAGCGGCGCGCTGGCCTGGGCCTCGGGGGTCGCTGGGTCACCGGGCACGGGAGCTTGGCTCATGCCGCCGATGGTATGCCGCCGCCCAGCGCTCGCGGTCGCCATCCGCGCGCCGCCCGCAGCCCGGATCGCTGCGCAGGGCTTGAGTCGTTGCCCGAGGCCAGGGGCGCAAATCGTTCCCGCGTTACCGAATCGTGACCTTTGGTTTGACCTCAGCCGGCCGCTCGACCAAGGATTCTTCGCGATTTCGTCCTACCGCCACCCAAAGATCCGTGCTTGCCTTGCCGCTAGGTCGCCTACCGGCGGCTCTGGAGATGCATCTGGGAGGAATTACGTGAGCAAGCGTCACGTGGGAGCTGTGTCGGGGGTCGCCGTTGCGGCGCTCGCCCTGGCCATGGCCCCGAGCACCGCGACGGCCGGCCCGAGTCCTGCGAAGGCGGCGCCCAGCGCCGACGTCGCCGGCACCGAGAAGGCCGCCGCGCACAAGAGCGACAACCTGCCCAACCCGATGGCCGACGCCCAGGCCAAGCTGCGCCAAGACGCCGTCGCGAAGCTGTTGCAGGGCAAGGCCACACTGCAGGGCGAGGGCGCCAACCGGACCATCAAGATCCCCGGCAGCACCGCCCCGAACGCGCGCGGCACCGCCGCCGCCAAGGGTCGCTGGGTCTGGTACCCGACCGAGCGGAAGGAGGCGATCTTCTCCATCCTGACCGACTTCGGCTCCAAGAAGATGGCCGCCACCGGCGGCGATGCGGGACCGGTTCACAACCAGATCCCCAAGCCGGATCGCAACTGGAATGGCGACGCCACCGACGACAACAGCACGTATTGGGAGCCCGACTTCAACCGGGACCACTACATGGACATGATGTTCGGCGCGGCCCCGTCCTTAAAGGACTTCTACAAGAAGCAGTCCCAGGGCCGCTTCCTGGCCGAGGGTGACGTCTCCGACTGGGTCACCGTGCCTTACAACGAGGCGCGCTACGGCAGCAACGAGATCCCCGAGACCGACGGCTACTGGAACTACGTCAAGGACACCGCCACCGCCTGGTACAACGACCAGAAGGCGAAGGGCAAGACCGACGCCCAGATCCGCACCTACCTCAAGCAGTTCGACAAGGTCGACCGCTACGACTACGACGGCGACGGCAACTTCAACGAGCCCGACGGCTACATCGACCACTTCCAGGCGATCCATGCCGGCGAGGGCGAAGAGGCCGGCGGCGGCGCCCAGGGTGAGGACGCCATCTGGAGTCACCGTTGGTACGCCTTCTCCGGTCCTCAGTACGTCGGTCACATCGGCCCGTCGTTCAACAAGGCCGGCGGTGTGCCGCTGGGCAACTCCGGCATCTGGATCGGTGACTACACCACCGAGCCGGAGAACGGTGGCCTGGGTGTCTTCGCGCACGAGTTCGGTCACGACCTCGGCCTGCGGGACTACTACGACACCGCCGACGGCACTGGGATGGGCAATAGCACCGCCTTCTGGACGCTGATGTCCGCGGGTTCCTGGCTGAACGAGGGCAAGGACGCCATTGGCACCAAGCCCGGCTACATGGGCCCGCACGAGAAGCTGCTCCTGGGCTGGTTGGACTACAAGCTCGTCAAGCACGGGCAGGACGCCAACGTCAAGGTCGGCATCGCCGCCAAGGACGCGCTGAACATGCCCCAGGCTGTCGCCGTCCTGCTGCCGAACCGCAAGCACTCCGAGACCTACAACACCCCGTACGCCGGTGGCTACGAGTGGTGGACCGGGTCGGGTGACGACCTGCGGAATACCCTCACCCGCGAGCTGGACCTGACCGGTGCGTCCTCGGCCTCGCTCGACGCCAAGCTGTGGGCCCAGGTCGAGGAGAACTACGACTACCTCTACGCGGAGGTGTCCACCGACGGTGGGGCGACGTGGAACGCGGTCGACAAGTTCACCGGCAACACGGATGGGTGGACCGACTGGAACGTTGATCTGTCGGCGTACGCCGGCAAGAAGGTCACGTTCCGCTACCACTACAACACCGACGGCGGACTCGCCCTTGCCGGCGCCTTCCTCGACGAGATCACTCTCGTCAAGGACGGTCAGGCGCAGTGGACGGACGGCGCCGAGGATGGCGACAACGGCTGGAGCGTCAATGGCTTCAAGCGCACCACCGGCACTGAGACGGTGATGTCGCAGAACTACTACCTCGCCGAGAACCGCAACTACGTCGGCTACGACATCGGTCTGCGCGAAGGCCCGTACAACTTCGGCTGGGCCAACACCCGCCCGGACTGGGTCGAGCGCTTCCCCTACCAGAACGGCCTGCTGGTCTGGTACGTGGACGACTACTGGACCAACAACAACACCTACGCCCACCCCGGTGAGGGTTTCGCCCTTCCCGTCGAGGCGCACCCGGAGCCGATCATCATTGATGGCGGCTACATCACCAACCGCCGCGCGGCTTTCGACGCCACCTTCGGTGTCGAGAAGACGCAGGCGATCACCCTGCACAAGAATGGCGTCGCCAAGACCATCCCCTCCCGTATGGGTGTGCGGACCTTCGACGACACCAAGGGTGCGAACTACTGGACCGCGGCCAACCCGCAGGCTTCGGTGAAGGTTCCGAACACCGGTACCTCCATCACCGTCGCCAAGTCCAACAGCCGCGGCTGGGTTCTGGACCTGAACGTCCGCTTCAAGTAAATCTGCTGGCGGATCCTCGCCAATAGGCCGATGATGGCCCCGGAGCGCTTGTCGCTCCGGGGCCATCATGGTATTTCCCCGCCATGAAGTGGAAGTGCCGCGGCCGGTCATCTTTTTGTCGGCGCCCTGGTGTAACAACGCCGAAACATGGGTGCGCTTGGATGCCGGGTATGGACCGTCAGCAAGAGTTCGTCCTGCGCACCATCGAGGAGCGCGACATCCGCTTCCTGCGGTTGTGGTTCACCGACGTCTTGGGCACCCTGAAGTCGGTGGCCATCGCCCCGGCCGAACTTGAAGGCGCCTTCGCGGAGGGCATTGGCTTCGATGGTTCGGTGATCGAGGGCTTCGCTCGGGTCTTCGAGTCCGACATGCTTGCCAAGCCGGACCCCGCGACCTTCCAAATCCTGCCCTGGCGGGGTGAGTCGCCGGGCACCGCGCGAATGTTCTGCGATATCACCCTCCCGGACGGCACCCCGAGCATCGCCGACCCGCGCCAGGTGCTCAAGCGGACCCTCGCCAAATGTTCGGATATGGGCTTCACCTTTTATACCCACCCCGAGATCGAATTCTTCCTGCTCAAAAAGCCGTATGCCGCGGGGGAGAAGCCCGAGCCCATCGACCAGGCAGGCTATTTCGACCATGTCACCAAGGGTTTGGCCCACGATTTCCGGCGTACCGCGATCTCGCTATTGGAATCGATTGGCATTTCGGTGGAATTCAGCCACCACGAGGGTGCCCCTGGGCAGAACGAGATCGACCTGCGGTATGCCGATGCCCTCACCACCAGCGACAACATCATGACGTTCCGCACGATCATCAAAGAGGTCGCTTACGAGCGCGATATCTATGCGACCTTTATGCCCAAGGTCTTCGCCGAGCATCCCGGCTCGGGCATGCACACCCATATGTCGTTGTTCACCGGTGACGCCAATGCCTTCTACGAGCCCGGCGCGCGCTACCAGCTCTCCGCGATCGCCCGTCAATTCATCGCCGGCATTCTGCGCCATGGCGCCGAGATCACCGCGGTCACCAACCAGTGGGTCAACTCCTACAAGCGACTGTGGGGCGGCGGCGAGGCGCCGGCGCACCTGACCTGGGGGCACAACAACACTTCGGCGATGGTCCGGGTACCGATGTATAAGCCGCTCAAGGGCCAAAGCAGCCGCATCGAGGTCCGCTCGCTCGATCCGGCCTGCAACCCCTATCTCGCCTACGCCGTGCTGCTCAGCGCCGGCCTGACCGGCATCGAACGCGGCTACGAGTTGCCACCGGAGGCCGAGGAGGACGTATGGAGTCTCACCTCCGGTGAGCGGCGGGCCTTGGGTATCGAGCCGCTGCCCAGCTCCCTGCATGAGGCGATCTCGGTGATGGAGCGCAGCGAGTTAGTCGCCGAGACCCTCGGCGAGCACGTTTTCGACTTCTTCCTGCGCAACAAGCGGCAGGAATGGCAGGACTACCGCAACCAGATCA
Source organism: uncultured Nostocoides sp. (assembly GCA_936931335.1). Classification (GTDB taxonomy): domain Bacteria; phylum Actinomycetota; class Actinomycetes; order Actinomycetales; family Dermatophilaceae; genus Nostocoides_A. Next base: position 11,510 of record CAKZIH010000058.1, read on the forward strand.
CCGAGTTCGAGCTCGCGCGGTACCTGCCGCGCTTGTGAGCTGCGCTGTCGGTGCCCACCGTTAGGTTGCCGGTATGACCGCGCCCCGGGTGCAGAGCCTGGCCACCACCCTGGCCCGGCTCGGCTTCGCCGACCCCGCCAAAGCGGAACGGCTGCTCGCCGATCCCGCCGTGGCGGCGCTGGCCGAGCCCGCAGTGGGGGTGGGCGACGGCACGGGGCTGTTAGAGGCCCTTGGCCGGGTTGCCGATCCGGACCTGGCGTTGCTCTCGTTGGTCCGGGTGCTGGAAAGCCTGGGCCGGCAAGTGGCGAACTCTGCCGCAGCGGCCGAGGACCTGGCCGCGCTGACGCGAACCCTCACCGCCCAGGGAGTGGCCCGGGACCGGATCCTCGCGGTCCTCGGCGCCTCGATCGCGTTGGGGGAGCATCTAGCCGCCCACCCAGAGCACTGGGGCAATGTCGCGCATGCCCAGACGCGTACCGCCGCCGAACGCACGGCCCGCATCGTCAGTCAGGTAAGGAATCCGCCTGCAGGTTTGGACCCCCAGGACGCCCTGCGGATCACCTACCGCCGGGGCTTGCTCGGGATCGCCGCGCTGGACTTGACGGCCCCGGATCCGCTGGCGCAGTTGCCGCATACGGCCGCGGCGCTGGCGGACCTGGCGCAGGCCGCGCTCGAGGGCGCGCTGACGATCGCCCAGGCCGAACTGCCCCAAGACGCCGCCCAATGTCGGCTCGCGGTGATCGCCATGGGCAAGACCGGCGGCCGAGAGCTCAACTACATCTCCGATGTCGACGTCATTTTCGTCGCCGAACCGGCCGACAGGGTCGACGAGAGCGACGCCATGACCAGCGCCACCCGGCTGGCCACCCGGTTGATGAGTGCCTGCATGAGCAGGACGTCCGCCGGCAGCCTGTGGCCAGTGGACGCGGCGCTACGGCCCGAGGGCAAGCAGGGACCACTGGTGCGGACGGTCGCCTCGCATCGGGCCTATTACGAGCGCTGGGCGAAGACCTGGGAATACCAGGCACTGCTCAAGGCCCGCCCGGTCGCCGGGGACCCGGAGGTGGGGGCGGCATACCTGGACGCCGTCGGCCCGCTGGTCTGGGAGGCCGCTTCCCGGGAGAACTTCGTCGACGATGTGCAGGCGATGCGTCGTCGGGTGGAGGCGCACATCCCCAGCAGCGAGGCCGGACGGCAACTCAAACTCGGCCCCGGCGGCCTGCGCGATATCGAATTCAGCGTCCAACTCCTGCAACTCGTCCACGGCCGCAGCGACCCCCGACTGCACTCACCCACCACCCTAGAAGCGCTGGACACGCTGGCCGAGCACGGCTATATCGGGCGCGCGGACGCGGCGGTGCTGTCACGGGCATACCGGCTCCTGCGCACGCTGGAGCACCGCATCCAACTCTTGCGCCTGCGGCGCACCCACCTGATGCCGACCGCCCCGGCCGAACTGCGTCGGCTCGGCCGAGCACTGGGGCACCGGGCCGACCCGGAGCAGGCCGTAGCGGCGCAATGGCGTGCCGAGGCCAAGGAGGTGCGCCGCCTGCACGAGCGGCTCTTCTATCGCCCCCTGCTGTCCGCCGTCGCCCGGCTAGACCCCGAGGACGCCCGGCTCACCCCCGAGGCAGCCCGGGAACGCTTCGCCGCCTTGGGTTTCCGGGACACCGCGGGAGCGATCCGGCACCTGGAGGCGCTGACCGAGGGCCTGTCCCGGCGCGCGACGATCCAACGGCATCTGCTGCCGGTGATGCTCGGCTGGTTCGCCGCGGAGGCCGACCCGGACGGGGGGCTGCTCGCCTTCCGCACGGTCAGCGAGGCGCTCGACTCCACGCATTGGTATCTGCGGATGCTGCGCGATGAGTCCTCCGCCGCGCAAACGCTGGCCCGCACCCTGGCGCGCAGCCGGTTCGCCGCGGACCTCCTGGTCGCGGCGCCGGAGGCGGTGCAGATCCTGGGGGAGCCCGAGGGGGCCGCACCGCCTACCCGGGCGGAAATCGAGCGGCGGATGCGGGTCGCGGCACACCATGGCGCCACCGTGGATGCGGCCGTGGCCGCGGCGCGGCAGGTGCGCCGCGGCGAGCTCTTCCGGATCGCGGTTGTCGACCTGACCGGCCAGTTGTCCCAACCCCAGGTGGCCACCGCGCTGTCCGAACTGACCGCGGCCACCATCGCGGCGACCCTGGAGATCGTCATCGCGGCGGAGGAAGCCCGGCTGGGCGAACCGCTGGGCACCGATCTGTTGGTGGTCGGGATGGGGCGTCTGGGTGGGTTGGAATGCGGGTACGCCTCCGACGCCGATGTGCTCTTCGTGCACGACCCGCGCCCGGGAGTCGCCGAGCAGGTCGCCCAGAGCCGGGCGGTGGCCGTGATCAAGGAATTGGTCCGGCTGCTCAAGGTGCCTGGCCCGGACCCGGCCATCGGTCTGGACGCCGACCTGCGGCCGGAAGGTCGCAATGGCCCAATCGTGCGCAGCCTGGCGTCCTATCGGGCCTACTACCAGCGGTGGTCGCTGATCTGGGAGGCGCAGGCGTTGATCCGCGCCCGGCCGGTGGCTGGCGACGCCGGTCTTGGCGAGCGCTTCGTGGAACTCATCGACCCGATTCGGTGGCCCGCCGACGGGCTGAGCGCCCAGGAGATCCGCGAGATCCGCCGCCTCAAGGCCCGAATGGAGGCCGAGCGCCTCCCGCGTGGCGCCGACCGGCGCACCCACGTCAAGCTGGGCACCGGTGGACTGTCCGATGTGGAATGGACCGCGCAACTGCTGCAACTAGAGCACGCCCACGCCCACCCCGCGCTGCGCACCGTCTCCACCATCCCGGCGCTCACCGCGGCCGCCGAGGCCGGACTGATCGCGGCCGAGGATGCCCGCGAGCTGACGCTGGCCTGGCAGTTCGGCGCCCACGCCCGCAACGCCGCGATGCTTTATCGCGGCCGGCCCGTGGAGCAGGTGCCGACCTCGGGCCGCGATGGCGACGGAACCGCTCGGATCATGGGTCTGCCCCCCGGGTCCGGACAGCGGCTCGGCGAGGACTACCTGCGTCTGGCCCGCCATGCCCGCGCCGTGGTCGACCGCGTCTTCTATGGCGTCGACGAGGCCTGAACACCGGCTCGGGCGACGCGACGCTGCCACCTAGACTGGCCGCCATGATGCGGCGAGTGGACCTACGCGGCCGCGAGTTGAGTCTGCGCGAGCTGCGCGAGGCCCTGCCGCGGGCCCAGTTCGACGTGGAGGTCGCCCGAGAGGTCGTGGAGCCGATCTGCGCGGCGGTCCGTGCGCGGGGGGCGGACGCCATACGGGAGTTGTCCGAGCGTTTCGATGGGGTCGCCCCGCCCCGGCTGCGGGTACCCCAGGACGTGCTCGACCTGGCGCTGACCCGCCTGGACCCCGACGTCCGGGCCGCCCTGGAGGTGAGCATCGCGCGGGCCGAGCAGGTCCACCGCGACCAGGTTCGCACCGATGTGGAGACCCAGGTCTGCCCGGGCGGCACGGTCACCGAGCGCTGGGTGCCCGTTGACCGGGTCGGGCTCTATGTTCCCGGCGGCCGCGCCGTCTACCCCAGCTCGGTGGTGATGAATGTGGTGCCCGCGCGGATCGCCGGGGTGGGTTCGCTGGCCGTGGCCAGCCCGCCGCAACGCGACAATCCCGATGAGTTCACCGGCTACCCGCACCCGACGATCCTCGCCGCCTGCGCACTGCTCGGCGTGGACGAGGTATGGGCGATGGGCGGCGCCCAGGCCGTCGCCGGCTTCGCCTATGGGTTCACCGACGGCGACGACGTCTGCGCCCCGGTCAGCCTGGTCACCGGCCCCGGCAATATCTACGTCGCCGCGGCCAAGCGCGTCCTCAAGGGCCTCATCGGGATCGATGCGGAGGCCGGGCCCACCGAGATCGCCGTGCTCGCCGACGCCAGTGCCGACCCGGAGTATGTCGCGGCCGACCTGGTCAGTCAGGCCGAGCACGATCCGCTGGCCGCCTCCGTGCTGGTCACCGACAGCACCGAGCTGGCCGAGGCCGCCGATGCCGCGGTGGCCCGCCGGGCCGCCGCGACCAAGCACGCCGACCGGGTCACCGAAGCGCTCACCGGTGCCCAGTCCGCAATTGTGCTGGTCGACGACCTGACGGCCGGGCTGGCCGTGGTCAACGCCTATGCCGCAGAGCACCTGGAGATCCTCACCACCGATCCGGCCGCCGTGGCCGCCCGGGTCCGCAACGCGGGCGCCATCTTCGTGGGCCCCTATGCGCCGGTTTCCCTCGGGGACTACGCCGCCGGGTCCAACCACGTGCTGCCCACCGGCGGCTGCGCCTGCCACAGCAGCGGCCTGTCGGTGCAGTCATTCCTGCGCGGGATCCATGTCGTGGAGTACTCCCAGCAGGCGCTGGCGCAGGTCGGCGCCCATGTGGTCACGCTCGCCCAGGCCGAGGACCTGCCGGCCCACGGCGAAGCGGTCACTGCTCGGCTGGAGCGCACGGCCCCAGCAGCCGATCCGCAGGCGGGGCGGCAGTGAGCGAACTCGACCCGGACGGCCCCATCGCCGCCCTGGTGCGCGCAGACCTGCGCGGGCACACGGCATACGGGGCCCCCCAAGTGCCGGCCATGGCGGCCCTGAACACCAACGAGAATTCGTATGCCGTGCCCGACGCCGTGGTCACCGACATTCTCGGTGAGCTGGGCCGCATCCTGCCCGAACTCAACCGCTATCCCGACCGCGAGTTCACCCGGTTGCGGACGGACCTGGCCGGCTATCTCGCCCGCTCCGGGACCCCGATCGCGGCCGAGCAGGTGTGGGCCGGCAATGGCTCCAATGAGGTGCTGCTGCATTTGCTGCAGGCCTTCGGCGGCGCCGGGCGGCGCGCGATCGGGTTCACGCCGAGCTATTCGATGCACGCCAATATCGCCCGGACCACGGCCACCGACTGGGTGGACGGACAGCGCAGCCGCGAGCCCGGCCGGCTGTTTACCCTGGATGCCGACGATGTCGCCCGCCAGATCGCGGCGGCCGCGCCGGATCTGGTCTTTATCTGCTCACCGAACAATCCCACCGGCACCGCGGTTGGGCTCGAGGTGATCGAGGCCGCCTATGCCGCGGCGCCCGGCGCGATCGTGATCGTCGATGAGGCCTATGCCGAGTTCGCTCGCCCCGCCACGCCGAGTGCGCTCACCCTGCTCGCCGGCCGGGAGCGGCTGGTGGTCAGCCGCACACTGAGCAAGGCCTTTGCGCTCGCCGGCGCCCGCCTCGGTTATCTCGCGGCGGACCCGCAAGTCGGCGCGGCGCTGCGGCTGGTGCGGATGCCCTATCACCTGAGCGCGCCCACCCAGGCGGTGGCCCGGGCGGCCCTGCGGCATACGGACACCCTGCTCGCCACGGTGGCGGCGATCATGACCCAGCGTGACCGCATCGTCGCCGAACTCGCCCGGCTCGGCTATGCGCCGGTGCCCAGCGACGCCAATTTCGTGCTCTTCGGGGGCCTGGCCGACGCGGCGCATACCTGGCAGGCGTTGCTGGAACGGGGGGTGTTGGTCCGCGATGTCGGTATCCCGCACTATCTTCGGGTGACGGCCGGGAACCCTGAGGAGACCACGGCCTTCCTGGAAGCCCTCGCCGCCCTCGGCCCGGGTCACCGCCTCGGCGCGCACGAAGAGAGTTGAGCATGGCCCGCACTGCCACCCGCACCCGACAGACCGGGGAATCCACCGTCTCGGTGACCGTCGATCTGGACGGCACCGGCCGCAGCCAGATCAGCACCGGCGTCGGCTTCTACGACCACATGCTCACCGCCCTGGCCAAGCATTCGCTCATCGACCTGACGATCGAGGCGAGCGGCGATTTGGAGGTGGACGCGCACCATACGGTCGAAGATGTGGCCATCGTGCTCGGTGAGGCGCTCGGGGAAGCCCTGGGTGACAAGGCGGGCATCGCGCGTTTCGGGGACGCCATGGTGCCCCTGGACGAGGCCCTGGCCCAGGCCGTCGTCGATGTCGCCGGGCGGCCCTATTGCGTGCACACCGGCGAGCCAGCCGGGCAGGAGTATGTCGTGATCGGCGGGCAGTATGTCGGTTCGCTCACCCGTCACGTCCTGGAGACGCTCGCCTTCCGCGCCCAGATCGCCCTGCATGTGCGCGTGCTGGGTGGCCGCGATCCGCACCACATCGTCGAGGCGCAGTTCAAGGCGGTGGCCCGGGCGCTGCGGGCCGCCATCGCGCCTGACCCGCGGGTGCGCGGCATACCGAGTACGAAGGGTGCGCTCTGACCGTGGCCGGTGCTGCGCCAGCGGTCGGACAGCCGGGACTGGTCGGCAATGTCCTCTTCATCCGCTCCCGCGCCGACAAGGTCGGCCCCTGGGTAGGCAAGGGCCTGGTGGGAGCCCATGTCACCGCGCTCGGGGACTGGACCGCGGTCACCCCGGCGCGGGTGCTGGCCGGCACCGCTGCCCCCTACGACGACGCCCGGTCCTCCCTGGCGGCCCGGCCGGTGAGCACGGCATTGCGGCCGGCCATCGGCTTCTTTGTGCACGGCCGGCGTGGGGTCGTTGTCGTCCAGTCTCCGGGGTGGCGGACGGTGAAGCGCTGGTTGGTGTGGGATCCGGTGGAGGGCGCGGTCCGGCTGACCCGGTTGGCCAACGCCCGGCCGTCCGATCTGGCCAGCGCGGCCGGGGTCGCCGCGTCCGGGATGTCCGCAATCGTTGCGGCGGTGCGCTCGGAGCATCCGGGCCCGGTGGCGTGGCTCGCCGATGTGCACGGTGCCCTGCAACTGCCCGGGCGGGCGCTGCTCATTGAGTCCGACGCCCCGCGTGGGGAGCTGGTGGAACCTTCGGCGCGCCGGGTCGCGGCATTCGACCAGTTGACTCGCGAAGAGGCCGATCACCGCGCCGAAGTCCAGCCGGTGCGGCGGATCCGGCGTCCGGGAGCGGGCCGATGAGCGCCTCGGTCGTGGTCTTCGACTACGGCAGTGGCAATGTGCGCTCGGCGGTGCGCGCGCTGGAGCGCGTCGGGGCGCGGGTGACACTCACCGGCGACCGCGAGGCGGCGCTGGGCGCGGACGGATTGTTCGTCCCGGGCGTCGGTAATTTCCACGCCTGTATGGCCGGTCTGCGCGCCGCGGACGGCCCGCGGATTATCGACGTCCGCCTGGCCGGCGGCCGACCGGTGCTCGGGGTTTGCGTCGGTATGCAGGTGCTCTTCGACGGCTCGCAGGAGCCGAGCGCCGCACCGCAGGAGGGCCTGGGTGAATGGCCCGGTATGGTGCGTCGCCTGCCCGCGCCGGTGGTGCCGCACATGGGGTGGAACTCCGTCGATGTCCCCCCGGGCAGCCGGCTCTTCGCCGGGGTCGCCCAGGAGTCCTTCTACTTCGTGCACTCCTATGCCGCGTTGGCGTGGGAGCTGCCGCCGCCGCACGGCCCGATGGCCGCGGTGGCCCCGCTGGTGACCTACGCCGAGCACGGTGCCCCCTTTGTCGCCGCGGTGGAAAACGGCCCGCTGTCGGCCACCCAGTTCCACCCGGAGAAGTCCGGCGACGCCGGGCTGCACCTGTTGGCGAACTGGGTCGCCACGCTCTGACGATCGGCGCTCGGGTGAGGGCGGCTACCCTGGTGACCACGGATACCCCGGCGACGACGGATACCTGGCGAGGACGGCTAGCTGGCGACGACGGATACCCTGGCGCAGGGTCGCCGCATACCGCAGTCGGCGCAGAACTCCTGCCAACCCGCATACCCCACGAGGAACCATGACCGCCGCCGCCCGCCTGGAACTCCTACCCGCCGTCGATGTTGCCGACGGCCGGGCGGTGCAACTGCGGCAAGGGGTGGCCGGCAGCGGGTGGGATTTCGGCGACCCGATGAGCGCGGCGCTGGCCTGGCAGGAGCAGGGCGCGGAGTGGATCCACCTGGTCGACCTGGACGCCGCCTTCGGCCGGGGCACGAATGCCGAGCTACTCGCCGAGATCGTCGGTCGGCTCGACGTCCAGGTCGAGCTCAGCGGCGGCATCCGCGACGCGGACTCGCTGGCCCGCGCCCTGGGCACCGGTTGCCGGCGAGTCAATATCGGCACCGCCGCCCTGGAGGACCCGGAGTGGACCCGCCAGATCATCGCCGAGCATGGCGACCGGGTGGCAATCGGCCTGGATGTGCGCGGCGAGCGGCTGGCCGCGCGCGGTTGGACCCGCGAGGGCGGGGACCTGTGGGAGACGCTGGGCCGACTCGATACCGAGGGCTGCGCCCGGTATGTGGTGACCGACGTCAACAAGGACGGCATGCTCGCCGGGCCGAACCTGGCGCTGCTGCAGGCCGTGAGTGCGCGCACCTCGGCACCGGTCATCGCGTCCGGTGGGGTGTCCACCCTGGCCGATATCGCCGCGATCCGGGAACTCGTGGATGCCGGCGTCGAGGGCGCGATCATCGGCTCCGCGCTCTATAAGGGAGCGTTCACCCTGCCCGAGGCGCTGGACGTGGCCGGGCGGCCGTGAGTTCCCGCGACCACGCCCACCACCCGGCGCGGGTCGCACCGGGCGAGGCCACCGACACCGCCGGGGTCCCGTGGGCGCGCCGTGAGCTGACGCCCAGCGGCTTCGAGAGCGATACCGGGACCAGCGATCCTGCGCTGCGCGCCGCCCTCGCCGGGAATGACGAGCCGGCGCTGATGCGCGCCGTGGCCGCAGCGCGCTTCCTGGTGGCCGTGGTCGCCCACGCCGACGAACTGGTCCCCGGCGAAGACGGGTTGACCCACGATGCGAGCGTGGACATGGCCCTGGTCACCTTGCGCGCCCCCGACGGGCGGACGGCGTTGCCCGCCTTCACCGGTCTGGCCGAACTGGCCACCTGGGACCCAGCGGCCCGCCCGGTGCCCGTCGCCGCCGACCGGATGGCGCAGGCGGCGATCGCCGAAGGATGCGGGCAGATCGTCGTGGATCTCGGCCAGCCGCACGCCCGGGAACTACGTGCGAGCCAGGTCTGGGCCCTGGCCATGCGCCGGGAGTGGCTACCGCCGCATACCGACCCGGTGGTCGCCGAGCGACTCGCCCAGGTGCTCGGGCCGCGGGCGGAGGTCACCGCATACCGGACGTATGCCGGACAACCCGCCGGCACCCTTGGTCTCGAGCTCGCCCTGCCGCCCGGGCTGACCCAGGCACAGGTCCAGGGGTTGCTCACCGAGGTGGGGGAGAGCCTGGCGAGCGATGGGGAGTTCCGGGCCCGGATCGACGGGCTCGCCTTCCGGCTGCGCGAGGGCTGAGTAAGGCCCCCGACCGCCGCGAGTGCTAGCCGGTACCGGGCCCGGCCGCGGGGCTGGTAGTATGAACGGCAACTGATTCGCTTTGTCTCGGTGCCGTGAGGCCCCGATCAGGACGAACGCTCAAGAGAAGAAGACGGCAGTCGACTTCCACCCGCGCCCACCGACTCAGGTGGCCGGGTCACTACGGACCACCCCCCCGGGTGGGCGCCGTTGCCTTACCCGCCTTATGGGCGGGCGCGGCGGCATACCGTATGCGGCTGCCATTCGACCTCTCGCGAGCCTCGCGGGAGGTCTTCGTCGTTTCGGGCGGGATCAACCGGGAGCAGCCCTGAATGCCATACAACGAAGGAGCACCACATCAGCGAGCCTCGCATCAACGACCGGATCCGCGTCCCCGAGGTGCGGCTGGTCGGCCCCAACGGTGAGCAGGTCGGGATCGTCCGCGTCGAGGACGCCCTGCGGCTGGCCGCGGAGGCCGATCTGGACCTCGTAGAGGTCGCCCCGATGGCCAAGCCGCCCGTTGCCAAACTCATGGACTACGGCAAGTACAAGTACGAAGCCGCCATGAAGGCCCGGGAAGCCCGCAAGAACCAGGTCAACACGGTCATCAAGGAGATCAAGCTCCGCCCCAAGATCGACGCGCATGACTATGGCACCAAGAAGGGCCACGTCGAGCGCTTCCTCAAGGCGGGGGACAAGGTCAAGGTCACGATCATGTTCCGTGGCCGCGAGCAGTCCCGCCCGGAGCTGGGTTTCCGCCTCCTGCAGAAGCTGGCCACCGACATCGCCGAACTCGGTTTCGTCGAGTCCGCGCCCAAGCAGGATGGCCGCAATATGGTCATGGTGATCGGCCCCACCCGCAAGAAGTCCGAGGCCCGCGCCGAGCAGCGCCGCCGGCAGGTCGAGCCCGGCAGCGCCGAGGCGGCCGTCGAGACCACCGACGCGGAGGCGATCCTCGAGCCGGTGGAGACCGACTCGTCGCAAGCCCCGCAGCCCATCACGCTCGCGGACTGATCCGCGTCCTGTCCCGGTCCCCGGCACCCGGCGGACCTGTTGCTACAGAAGGAGATCGGCTAGCCATGCCGAAGAACAAGACCCACAGTGGGGCCAAGAAGCGCTTCCGGATCACCGGCAGCGGCAAGATCATGCGCCAGCGCGCCAACCACGTGCACAAGTTCCACGAGAAGTCCCCGCAGCAC
>CAKZIH010000059.1 GCA_936931335.1 uncultured Nostocoides sp.
CCGCGCAGGTGCTGGCCGGGCGCGGCACGCCGTCGGCGGACTGAGCCGGTGCGGGTACTCCTCACCGGCGCCACTAGCCTCCTGGGCCGGGAGACCGTCCGGTTGCTGTTGGCCCGCGGCGATGAGGTGACGGTGCTGCAGCGCCGCCCCTCGGGTCTGGCCTGCCGCGAAATCCGCGGCGATATCGCCGACGCCCCGGTGGTGGCCGATGCCGTGGCCGGGATGGATGCCGTCGTGCACCTGGCCGCCAAGGTCGACGTCACGGGGCCGTGGGCGGCATACGTGCGGGCCAATATCGAGGGCACCCGCAATGTCGTCGCCGCCTGCCAGCGCGCCGGGGTGCGCCGGCTGGTGCAGGTGTCCTCGCCCTCGGTCGCCCATGCGGGGGTGGCCCTGGTCGGGGCCGGAGCGGCACCGGCCGACCCGGCGCATGCCCGGGGCAATTACGCCCGCTCCAAGGCCGCCGCGGAACTCGCCGCGCTGGCCGCCGACTCACCCGAACTCGCCGTGCTGGCGATCCGGCCGCACCTGGTCTGGGGACCGGGGGACACCCAACTCGTCGAGCGAATCGTGGCTCGGGGCCGGGCCGGCCGGCTGCCGCTCATCGGTTCCGGCGCCGGGCTGATCGACACCACCTATCTGGACAATGCCGCCGCCGCCTTAGTCGCCGCGCTCGACGCCCGGGCCCATGGCGAGGCTCTGGTGGTGAGCAATGGCGAACCCCGCACGGTCGCCGAGATGCTGGCCCGGCTGTGCCGCGCGGCCGGGGTGCCCGGTCCGCGCGCCCGGGTGCCCTACCGCGCCGCCTGGCTGGCCGGTGCCGCCGCCGAGCAGGTATGGCGCGTGCCCCGCCTCGCCGGTGACGCCCCGCCGCTGACCCGCTTCCTGGCCGAACAACTCGCCACCGCCCACTGGTTCGATCAACGGCATACGCAGGAGGCGCTGAGGTGGGCCCCGCGGGTCAGCCTGGCCGAGGGCTTCACCCGCCTCGCCACCTGGTATGCCGCGGGCGCCCCCGAGCCTGGCCCAGGGAACTCCGGTGCCGTCAGAAATGACGAACCCCCGCGCGTCGAGTGACGCACGGGGGTTCGTTCGGGACCGGGGGGAGCGCTCAGCTGTCGGCCTGCGGGTCCGGGAAGTCCAGCGGCCAGCCCTTCTTGGCCAGCCGGTCATGGACACGCTGGATGTCCTGCGTGGAGGGCAGTTCGTTGGTAACCCGGGTGATCTCCGCACCGATATCGGCCGGACCCACCGGGGCAACCCCGGACTTGCGCAGCCCACGGGCCACCGCCTTGACCTCTTCGTCGGTGAGCCGGCGGCGCAGCAGAGCCACCAGCGGGACGAAGTCGGTCGGCGGGACGCCCGTCGGATACCCGTCGCGCAACCAGTCGACGATCCGCTGGACGCGCCCCGGGGTCTGCTCGACCGGCTCGCTGACGGCCGCCGGTGCGGCCAGCGGCCAGCCACCCTGCGCCAGCCGGGCCGAGACCCGCGCCACATCGGCGGCGGACGCCTGCTCGTGCACGCGAGCCTGGATCAACCGAGCGATCTCGGCATCCCCGACATCACGCCCGTCCGCGGCCAGTTCGGCGGCGAGCGCGTTGACCTCGGTCTCGGTCAGCGTGCGGTGCAGGATCCCCAACAAGGCGACATGGTCCTGGCGGGGGATGCCGGCCGGATATCCGGCCCGCAGCCAATCGAGGACGCGCGAGATCATGCTCTGTGCATCGGTCATCGTCATAGGTTTCCGTGCTCCCGGCTTACTTGTCCACCAGGACGGGGTAGATGTGCTCGTAGCTGACCGCCTTGCCAAAACCGGAGGCGACGATCGTCAGGATGCCGAGGCCGATAACCGCCAGCACCAGCGCGAAGATCAGGGCAGCCATGACCTTGCCGACCGGGTGGCCGGCCTCGTGGCTGACCTCGGCGTCACCGCCGGTGCCATAGGCCAGCGAGCGGATCCCGAAGGCGAAGAGCGCCGGCAGGCCGGCCCCCAGGATCATGCCGACGAGCAGCACCTTCCAGGCCCCCTGCAGGGCGAGTGTCAGATTGTGCATCGGTCAGTCTCCTCAGTTGATCGCGGCGGTTTCGCGGGTGGCGGCGGGCTGGTCCTTGCCCTCGCTCCACTCGGCGTTGACGTTGTTGTGGTCGACCGGCGCCTGGCGGGAGCGCAGGTACATGTACCCCGACAGGGCCGCGAGGATGCCGAAGACGACCAGGGCGCCACCGGCACCGCCGATGAGGTGACCGATGCCCCACATCGCCGCGCCGACCAGGCCGGCGGCGGGCAGGGTGATCAGCCAGGCCAGTGCCATTCGGCCGGCCACGCCCCAGCGCACCTCGGCGCCCCGCTTGCCGATCCCGGTACCCAGGATGGAGCCGGTGGCCACGTGCGTGGTGGAGAGCGCGAAACCGAAGTGGCTGGAGGTCAGGATGACCGCGGCGGAGGCGGACTCGGCCGCCATACCCTGCGGGGAGCTGATCTCGACCAGACCCTTGCCGAGGGTGCGGATGATGCGCCAGCCACCGAGGTAGGTGCCCAGGGCGATCGCGACGGCGCAGGCGAACTTGACCCAGAGCGGGATGTTCTCGGTGTCGGTCCAGTGGCCGCCGGCGATCAGGGCCAGGGTGATCACACCCATGGTCTTCTGCGCGTCATTGGTGCCGTGTGCCAGCGACACCAGCGAGGCGGAGCCGATCTGGCCCCAGCGGAAGCCGCTCTCCTTGAAGCGGTCCGCCACGGTGGCAGTGATGCGGTAGATCAGCCAGGTGCCGGCGGCGGCGATGGCGGCCGCGATGACCGGGGACATGAAGGCGGGGATGACGACCTTGCCGAGGACGCCGTCCAGCTTGGTGCCGTCACCGGCCCAGTTGACCCCGGAGGTGCCCAGACCCGCGATGGCCGCGCCGATCAGGCCGCCGAAGAGGGCGTGTGAGGAGCTGGAGGGCAAGCCCAGCAGCCAGGTGAGCAGGTTCCAGACGATGCCGCCGCATAGGCCGGCGAGCACGATCAGGAGGAGGGCCTCGCCGCCATTGGTCAGATATTCGGCCTTGGGGGCACCAGTTTTGTCCTGGATCTTGATCACGGCATTGGTCACGGTCAGGGCGACCTCGACGGAGAGGAAGGCGCCGACCAGGTTCAGGATCGCCGAGAGACCGACGGCGACCTTGGGCTTGAGCGCGCCGGTGGCGATCGAGGTCGCCATGGCGTTGCCCGTGTCGTGGAATCCATTGGTGAAGTCGAACGCCAGCGCGGTGACGATCACCAGCGTGAGAATGATGGTTGCTGCAGTCACGCCAATGAGTGTGGCGGGGCTCACGGACCGCACTCGACCACCAGCGCCTAATTTCGTATCCGGTTTGCCCAATGTTCACCTGCTTCGGGAACTGCGTCGGGGGCCGCTCGCGCCGGCCACCGCGCGCGTGTCCTCGCCGCTGCAGGAGAATGCCGGCATGGGCACCGTCGACTGGAGCACTCCCGAAGGCCTGGCCGCGATCAAGGCCTATCTCGCTGGGCGCATCCCCGGCTGGCGCGAGCCGGCGACCTTCGCCCTCGGGATCTCGCCCGCGTCCAGTTCACCGGAATGGGAGTTCGGCCATCTCAACGCGCCCGGTGGCGGGCACGGGCTGGCCGCCGTGGTGTTGGCCAGCGTGCTGCACCACGACGGCTCCACAGCCACCCTCGAGGTGAGCACCTCCGACTTGCGGGAGGCCGTGGCCTCCCTGTCCCCGGCGCAGGCGTGCACCCAGGTGCCGCATCCCAACCTCGCTGCCTGGCAGCGCGCGCTCGCCGAGGTGGAATCCAATCCGATGCGCACCCTGTGCGCGGTCTTCATCGCCGATCTGGACGACCCGGTGAGCTCGGAGGCGGACGGCTCGCTGCGCACGCAACTGCCGGGCTGAGCCGGCATACCGGCTCGGGCTCGGGGTTTGCACTCGCCGGGGGCGAGTGCCAATAATGGGGTTAGCACTCTCCCCGTGAGAGTGATAAACCCGACCTCGTGGGTGAGGTCCGGTATGCCGTTGGTGACGTGAGCCGCGGCGACCGGGTCGTCCGTCGCGGGCATCCACGCGGTCATACGTCATAGACATCGTGTGGAGGCACCACCGAATGGCCAAGATCATCGCTTTCGATGAAGAGGCTCGCCGCGGTCTCGAGCGGGGTATGAACACCCTCGCCGACGCGGTCAAGGTCACCCTGGGCCCCAAGGGCCGCAACGTCGTGCTGGAGAAGAAGTGGGGCGCCCCCACCATCACCAACGACGGTGTGTCCATCGCCAAGGAGATCGAGCTCGACGACCCCTACGAGAAGATCG
>CAKZIH010000060.1 GCA_936931335.1 uncultured Nostocoides sp.
CTCCTGGGTCGCCTTCAGCGACAGGGAGACGCGCTCGCGGTCCATGTCCACGTCGAGGATCTCGACGGTGACCTCATCGCCCACCTCGACGACCTCGCTCGGGTGGTCGATGTGCTTCCAGGACAGCTCGGAAACGTGGACCAGACCGTCGACCCCACCGAGGTCGACGAAGGCACCGAAGTTAACGATGCTGCTGACCACACCGGAGCGGACCTGGCCCTTCTGCAGCTCGCGCAGGAAGGTGGTGCGCACCTCGGACTGCGTCTGCTCCAGCCAGGCGCGGCGCGACAGGACCACATTGTTGCGGTTCTTGTCGAGCTCGATGATCTTCGCCTCGATCTCCTTGCCGACATACGGCTGCAGATCGCGCACGCGACGCATCTCGACCAGGGAGGCGGGCAAGAAGCCGCGCAGGCCGATGTCGAGGATGAGGCCACCCTTGACGACCTCGATGACCGTGCCCTTGACGACACCGTCCTCGTCCTTGATCTTCTCGATCGTGCCCCAGGCCCGCTCGTACTGTGCGCGCTTCTTGGACAGGATCAGACGGCCTTCCTTGTCCTCCTTCTGGAGAACCAGGGCCTCGATCTCGTCGCCGACGGTGACGACCTCGTTGGGGTCGATGTCGTGCTTGATGGACAGCTCGCGCGAGGGGATGACGCCCTCGGTCTTGTAGCCGATGTCGAGCAGGACCTCGTCCCGGTCGACCTTGACGACGCGACCCTCGACGATGTCGCCGTCGTTGAAGTTCTTGATGGTCTGGTCAATGGCGGCCAGCAGCTCTTCCTCGGACCCGATGTCATTGATCGCGATCTGAGGGGCGGTCGAAGCGACCGTGGTTGCAGTCATGTAGGAGGGGCTCCGTTGCGGACAGGTAGTAGTGCGGATAGATGGATTGCGCCCGTATGGTCGTTCCCCCTCCCACCGGCATACTCACCGGCGTGCGGGCACGCGGAACTCAGCACACGTGTGCAGGTCGAGTTTAGGCCGCGGCGCGCGAGCGTGGCAAACCTCGCCGGTGAGCGGCGCGGCGATAGGCGCGGGGAGGCGGGGTAAGCGGGCGAGGCGCTCAGCAGGGGGCGGTGAAACTCAGCCCCGAAACGCTGACGAAGTGGTAGCCGTAAAACAGATTGGTATAGCGCAGCACCAAGGACGACCCCGGTAGCGCGGACCAGAGGAAGTTGTCCTGCCAGATCCGGCCCGACTCCGAGGGCATATTGCTGCCGGTGCGGTGGAACGGATCGCTCAGCGAGCCGGTTCCCGCACCGGGGTCATAGGCGGACGGGATGATCGACGTCGGGGTCACATCGAAGCCCACCGCGTCGTAATACCGGCCGGCCCAGTAGGGGGCGGTCGGCGAGGACCAGTCGCTCGAGCCCTGGAACTCAGCGACGCTGGTGATGTCGAAGACCTCAAGACGCACATCGCCGATCCCGGCCACCGGCGCACCGGTCGCCGCATCGCTGAAGGTGAAGGTCACATCCTGGGCATCGTGGACCTCGGCGCCACAGCCGGTACTGCGATCGCAGCCGTCCTTGGTGGACACCTGGTTGAGGACGACGGCACCGGCGGGCCCGAAGCCGCTGAAGTCCTGCGTGGCACAGGGGTCGTTCCAGTTCTGCTGCGTGCCGCTGCCACCCGGCCGAGATTCTGGGCAGTGAGGGTGGTGCAGGGACCGGCGAGGGTGGACAGGTCGATCCGGATCTGGCGGGCGGTGTCCGGGGAGGTCGCCAGCAGCACGGGGGCGCTGTCGTCCACGCTGAAATTGGCGATGAAGCTGCAGGCACCGCTGACGGCGTGGGCGCGGGCCGGGGCGGTCACGGCGACCGCGGGAACGGTCCAGGCGAGGCCCTTGGTCACGGTGCGTCGGGAGGGGACGGCGTCGATCACGCTGCCGACGCTACCGGGCACCCCGCGTCCCAGCCACCTCCGATCTGCGGCAAGCGCCTACCGTGGCCCCCATGGGCGAGGAGATCCGCGTGGACCGGGAACCGGTCGGCCAGGCCGAATCGGTGGCTGCCCAACGTGCGTGGTGGGACGAACAGGCCCGCGACTATTACGACGAGCACGGCTCCTTCCTCGGCGACGCGGACTTCGTCTGGGGACCGGAGGGGTGGACCGAGGCGGAGTTGCAATTGCTCTCCCCCACCGATCTGCCGGCGGGCCCGATCCTCGAGATCGGCGCGGGGGCGGCGCAATGCTCCCGGTGGCTGGCCGCCCAGGGGCGCCCCGTGGTGGCCAGCGATCTGTCCGGCGGAATGCTCGCCCAGGGCGCGGGGATCGCCCGGCGCGGGGGCCAGGCCATACCGCTGGTGCAGGCGGATGGGGCGCGGCTGCCGTTCGCGGACGAGGCGTTCGCGGCGGTCTTCACGGCATACGGGGTGATGCCCTTTGTCGCCGACGCCGCCGCGGTGCTCGCGCAGGCGACCCGGGTCCTGATGCCCGGTGGCCGGTTCGTCTTCGCCACTACCCACCCGATCCGCTGGGCCTTCCCCGATGTTCCCGGCGAAGCGGGGCTCACTGCGACCCAGAGCTATTGGGATACGCGCCCGTATGTCGAGCGCGGCCCCCGCGGCCGGGTTAGCTATGTCGAGCACCACCGGACCACCGGCGAATGGGTGCGCCTGGTGCACGCCGCGGGGCTGGTGCTGCGCGATCTGGTCGAGCCGCAGTGGCCCGAGCGCACTACCCAAGACTGGGGCGGCTGGTCACCGACGCGTGGACGCGTCATACCGGGCACGGCGATCTTCGTCTGCGACAAGCCCGGCGAGCGCTAGGCGCACGCAGCTACCTCGGGCCGGCCGGGTGGATCGGGCTCACGCGCGGGTAGCGGCCTCCGCCTGGTCGCCGGCGCGTTTGCGTGCCTGCTGGCGCGCGTAATAGGCGCGGGACCGGTTGCGATCGCCACAGTCGCTGGTCACGCACCAGCGCCGGTTGCGCCGGGGTGAAGTGTCGAGATAGACCCAACCACAGATGGCGTCTTCGCACTGATGCAAGCGGTCCAGGTCGTCTCGGCCCAGCAGTTCGAGCAGGCCGCGGGCGATGCGGTGGCGTGGGGAGGCGAGCGTGAGCTGATCGTCTCGCCAACTCCAGCCGGCGCCATCCGGGACCAGCCGCCCGACGGCGATGGCCTCGCGGTAGGCGGCCGCGAGGTGCTCGGCCGCGGCCGCACTGGCCTCGAACAGCGCCGCATAGGCGTGCTCGCGGATGGCGATCACGACATCGAGCTCGGCGGCTGCCCGCCGCGGGTCGCCGCTCGCCAGGACCCGTAGCTGCGCCTGTTCGCGGGGCGTGAGCAGATCGGCCTCGGCACACCAGGTCAGGACCAGGTCGTAGGAGGTCAGATCTTCCTCGCGCTCGGGTCCACCGAGTCGCCACTCGACCGTGTTGATCAGGTCGAGGATTCGGTCACCCGAGATATGACTGAACGTCGCCATGCCGTCCTCCTCACGCGTAAACCCAGTGTTGCATGTGAGCGCAATCTAGGCTTGACTCTCACGCGCAATTAGTTGTTTACCCGTGAGAGGAGCGTCGTGGACCCAAGCCTTCGATTGGTGCGGACACACCCGGGATTCCGCTGGTACTGGGCCGGCCGGTCGATCAGCAGCATGGGCACGCAAGTGACGGCGGTGGCTTTGCCCCTGGTCACCGCATTGGCGCTGAACGGCAGTCCCGGCGACGTGGGCCTGGTGGCCACGGCGGCGATGGCGCCATACCTGCTGTTCTCGTTGCTGGCCGGCCATTTCCTCGAGTCGCGGCCCAAGCGGGCGGTGATGATCCCGGCGGACCTAGCCCAAGCAGTGCTCTTGGCCGCGATCCCCATCGCCTGGTGGACGGGCGTGCTCACCGTCCCGCTGCTGGCGGGCATCGCCTTCCTGTGCGGCAGCGCGGCATTGTGCTTCGGCGTGGTCGGATTTGCTTATCTCCCTGAGCTGGTCGCCACCGACGATCTGCCGGCGGCGAACCGGGCGATCCAGGGCAGCCAGACCGTGGCCGAAGTCGCCGGCCCTGGCATCGCCGGCGTACTCATCGGCGCTCTGGGTGCCCCGGTGGCGATCCTCGTCGACGCGCTCAGCTACCTCGGTTCGGCCCTCGGAATCGCCGCCGCCCGCCCCGCCCGCGCGCGACCTGTTCGACAAGTTCGACCCGCTGATCGCGGAGCGCGAGGCGCTGCTCGCGTCGGGCGTGCGCGATCCCTTCGGCATCGTCATGGAGGAGGTGCGCTCGCCCACCCAGGCGGTGATCCGCGGGCGCGAGACCATCCTGCTCGGCACGTACAATTACATGGGGATGACCTTCGACCCCG
>CAKZIH010000061.1 GCA_936931335.1 uncultured Nostocoides sp.
CGGCCAGGAGCTCCGCGCGCTCGGCCAGGCCGGGCCGAGCGGCCAGCGCCACCTCGGCCGGGGCGTTGTCGGCGAGCAGCAGCGCCTCCAGGGCGGCATCGATGTCTTGGGCGCTCGCCGAACCGTGGCCGAGCAGGCCCTGCCGCAGCGCCCGGGCCACCCACTCCGGATGAGAATGCCGGATGGCGGCGCGCGCGGTCGGATCGCTAACCCCGGCGCTGATCCGGTCCAGCCAGTCGTCCAGGGAAGCTTCCGTCCCCCGGCGCATCACCGCATTCACCAGCCCGGCCGCGCCGGCGCCATTGACCTGACGGGCCAGGGCCACGGTCTGGTCGACCGCGGCGTGGGCGGGCACGCGCATACCGAGCACCTGGTGCAGGCCGAGGCGCAGGGTGTCGCGGACGTTGGGATCGATGCGCTCGATCGGCCGGTCGGCGGCAATCTCGATGATCCGGTCGTAGATCCCGCGCAGGCGAGTGGCGCCATACGTGAGCTCGGTGGCAAAGGCGGCATCGCGGCCGTGTAGGCGACGTTTGCGCAGTTCGGCGGGCAGTTCGAGGTTGGCATAGCCGCCGTCGGCGACGGCGCGCATCACCGTATAGGCGGCCAGTCGCGCCGGATCGGTGGTGCGACCCCGTTCGCTGGGCTTGGCCGCGGAGCGCTGCGGGGCCCGTCGAGCGGCGGAACCGTTGTCGCCGCGGCCACTCGCGCGGCCTTGACGGCCACTGCTCTGATGGCGACTGTCCGGGCGACGGGAAGGCTCACTCACGACCGTCGAGCCTAATGCGCGCCTCGACCCCTCGTTCCGGCCTGTCATCCACGGTCGCGTTGTCGTACCCGTATGACAGCATGCGGTTATGCCGGACTATGTCACCTCAGGCCAGGAATACGAGCGGGATATGAGCTACCTGCCCGACCGGATCACGGCCGAGCCGGGAGTCAGCCAGGATCCCCACGGGCATGACGGGAAGCCGGCGGAGATCACCGCGACCACGTGGCCGGTGGAGCCGGGCCGCTACCGGCTGGTCGCCGCGAGCGCCTGCCCATGGGCCAACCGCTCCATCATCGTGCGGGAACTGCTCGGCCTGCAGGACGTGATCAGCCTGGGGCTGCCGGGTCCGACGCACGACGAGGACTCCTGGACCTTCGACCTGGACCCCGGCGGGGTGGACCCGGTACTCGGCATCCCCAAGCTCAAGGACGCCTACGAGAAGCGACAGCCAGGTTATGCCAAGGGCATCACGGTGCCCGCGGTCGTCGAGGTCGCCTCCGGCAAGGTGGTAACCAATGACTTCCCGTGGATCACCCACGACTTCTTCTTCGAATGGCGCGAGCACCACCGCGGCGGGGCTCCAGATTTGTGGCCGGTGGCCCAGCGCGAGGAGATGGAGGAGGTCATGCGCCGGGTGTTCACCGAAGTGAACAATGGCGTCTACCGGTGCGGCTTCGCTGGCTCTCAGGAGGCCTATGACGCGGCCTACGACCGGCTGTGGACGGCGCTGGACTGGCTGGAGGAGCGCCTGGCGGCGCGGCGCTTCCTCATGGGACCGCAGGTCACCGAGGCGGATGTGCGGCTGTTCACCACGCTGGTGCGTTTTGACCCGGTCTATCACGGGCACTTCAAGTGCAACCGTCAGAAGCTGACCGAACTGCCCAACCTGTGGGGCTATGCGCGGGATCTGTTCCAGCAGCCTGGTTTCGGGGAGACGGTCGACTTCGACCAGATCAAGGCGCACTACTACGTCGTCCACGAGGACATCAATCCCTCCGGGATCATCCCCAAGGGTCCGGACCTGTCCGGCTGGCAGGAGGATCCGGGCCGGGCGCACCTGGGCTGAGTCCGGCCCAGCACCAGCGAGTGGGGATCCGGGTGGTGAGCGTGTCGCCGGGTGGCGGGGTGCCCTACCGCCTACGGTGGCCGGGAATCATCAGCGAGAGGTGCGCATGACCAGCGAACTGCAGACCCGGCCGGCCCGGTCGCGGTACTCGGCAGCGAGCGACACGCACGCGGCGGACGACGGCGCGCAGCAGCGGCCGGGACGCACGCAT
>CAKZIH010000062.1 GCA_936931335.1 uncultured Nostocoides sp.
GGCGAGCCAGCCGTTCCAGAGGGTGTCGTTGTCCACCAGCTGGGGACCGAAAGCCACCCCCAGGCCGTACACGATGGCGAGGATCCCCACCACGGCGCGGCGCGCGTCCCTGCTCATCAGCGCTCTCCCATCCACGGAATGATGACGAAGGCGAGGGCGCAGATCGCGACCAGCGCCGCCCCGCCCAGGACATAGCCGCGCTGGAAACCCGGGCCGGTCGAGGCCGCCTTGGGTACCACCGCGAAGCCCACCCCATAGAGGGCGGCGACGACGCCGGTGATCACGAGGCCGGTGTTGACATCCATTGGCAGCCAAGCCTTTCGGTCGCGAGTCCTTGCCGCTAAGCCTGGCCCGCCCGCGCCTGCGCGGCCACCGGCATACGTATGGTGCGCCGCCGACTACGTATGCCGGCCAACGGCATACGTGCCCCTGCTCCCATACCCGGGTTCCGTGTTCCGGCCGCCCCCGGCGAGCTTTGGGAGGGAAAGTGTCACTCCGCAGCAGAAGTGTTCTCTCCCACAGCGGAATGAAGTGGCACTGGGCGGGAAAGTTGTGAACCCGGGCAGCGACTCAGGGGCCGCCGAGGACCTGCCAGCCGAGGCGGACGATGAACGCGCCGACGACGAGGATGAAGACCGCCCGCACGAAGCCCGAGCCGCGGGCGATGGCGGTGCGGGCACCGGCATACGCGCCGATCAGGTTGGCAATGGCCATGATCGCGGCATAGCGCCACATCACATGGCCGCCCGGCGCGAAAACGGCGATCGCGCCCAGGTTGGTGGCAACATTGACGATCTTCGCCTTGGCGCTGGCCTCAAGGAAGGCATAGCCGAGAAACCCGACGAGCGCGAACACGAGGAACGACCCGGTGCCCGGGCCGAGGGCCCCGTCATAGCCCCCGATGACGAAGCCGGTCACCATCGCCAACGCGGTATGCCGCCGCCCCGAGTGCCGCAGTTGCGTCGCCGACCCGAGGTCCGGACGCAGCAGCGTGTAGGCCCCGACGGCGATGAGCATCACCAGGATGATC
Source organism: uncultured Nostocoides sp. (assembly GCA_936931335.1). Classification (GTDB taxonomy): domain Bacteria; phylum Actinomycetota; class Actinomycetes; order Actinomycetales; family Dermatophilaceae; genus Nostocoides_A. The sequence goes on from CAKZIH010000062.1 coordinate 1,031, forward strand.
GGGTTGAACGCCGCCTTGGGGATGTGCAGACCGACCAGCGCCCCGCCGACCGCGCCGAGGAAGGCGACGGCCGCCATCGGCAGCGCGGTGCGCAGATCCGGGCGCACCCGCCGCCAATAGGTGGTCGCGCTGACGCCGGTCCCCCAGACGCTGGCCATCTTGTTGGTGGCCAGGATCTGCGCCGGGGTGGCGCCGGGGACGCCGAGCACCAGGGCGGGCAGCTGCACCAGTCCCCCGCCGCCGACCACGGCGTCGATCCACCCCGCCAGCAGTGCGGCCAGCCCGAGCCAGAGCTCGATCGGAAGATCAGGCATTCCAGTGCTCCACGATGGCCAGGACGTCCAGCAGTTCCTTCGCCACGGCATCCGGGGTGACCTCGACCTCGACCCGTTGGTCGGCCGGAAGGTTCGAGTGCGGGATCCAGATCGCGCGCATGCCGAGTTGCTGCGGGCCCCAGACATCCTCATACAGGCGGTCACCGACATAGATGGCTCGCTGCGGCGACACCCCGCCGACCGCCGCGAGCGCCGCCTCGAAGGCCTCCCGGTGCGGCTTAATGACGTGGACCTCGGAGGAGTAGACATCCCCGTCGATCAGGTCGAGCACCCCGTCGCGTTCGAAAATGCCCCGGTGGTAGTCGCGGCTCCAGATCGTGTTGGACAGCACACCGACGCGGATTCCCTGCTCCCGCAAGCCTTCCCAGAGCGGGCGCACCTGCGGGTCGGTCTGCGTATGCGGCTCCCAGAACCCCCGGTATGCCGCCAGCGCCAGTGCCGCGCGGTCGTGCGCCGGGTCCAGCCCCGCCTCGGCGAGGATGGCGTCGAGGCTCGCGCTCGCGTGAGCACTCCCGCTCTTCCACGCCGCGTACTCGGCCGCATGGATCGCGGCGGCGAGTTCGTGGGCAGCCTCGAGATCCGCCTCGCTCACCTGCGCCGAGTCCACCGGTATGCCGTGGATCTCCCGGGCATACACCCGCCACTGCTCGCCGAGATCGACCTCATGCCATGGGGTGAGCGTGC
>CAKZIH010000063.1 GCA_936931335.1 uncultured Nostocoides sp.
ATGGGCCGCATCCAGGTCGCCGCGCTCGATCGCGTCATAGGCCTCCTGGTGCAGCGGCGGCAGTTCGTCCTGCTCCGCCTGGCCGTCGGCGGCCACATTCACCCGGCCGGTGACGCCCTGCTGCACGGCAAGCTGGAGGAACTGCTCGAGGATGCCGCGCACCTGGTCGCTCTCGGCGACCCCGGCAAACATCGGGACGACCTGAGCCTGCACCAGACCAATAGTCACCGGCACCGACTGGACCTGGAGCGCCTGCAGCAGACCGGGGTTGGCGTCGACATCGACGCTGACCACCTGGACCCGACCGCCGAGGGTGCGGGCCACGTCCAGGACGGTGCGCAGGTAGACGACCGACTCCGGCAACCGGCTGGAGACCACAACAAGCACGGCCGGCACCCGGACGGTGCGGTTGACGATCTCGCTGAAGGTGGCGTCGCTGGCTACCACATGCAGCTGGTCGAGACCATCCCCGGTGCCGCCACCGGCCGCGCCGGTGGGCGGGTCGGTGGCCGCAGTACGGGCGGTCAGGTCGGTCAGGTCCACGGCGCCGCGGGTCGCGCTGCCCGGCACGGAAGGCTGGCTCATGCCCCCATCATTTCGTACGCTTCGCGTCGCGCTTGACCTCGTCGGCCGCGACTTCCCGCAGTTGCTCCGAGGCTCCGACGATATGCGCCTCGTCCTTGGCGGGGATGACCGCGACCAGGGTGAGCAGCCAGTCCAGGTCGAGGGACTTGGTGACCGACCTCTCCCCCGCCAGGCGGGCCAGGTCGCTGGGTAGGTCCAACTGCTTGGCCTTGCTGGTGGGCTGCAGCCGGTCGGTACGCACCATCTGCCCAAAGGCCAGGGCCGAACCGTCGGCGAGGCGGACCGTGGCGATGTCCTTGGTGACCACGCCGTGGTGGCGCCGGAAGGTGCCCAGCGAACCCAGCGCCTCGACCTGCGCGACGCTGCTGGCGCGCACCGCCTTGGCGTACAGATCGTTGCCATTGACCACCTTGGCCGCCTTGGCGGCCTGCTTCTTGTCCCGCGGGGAGTCGATGAGCCGCCCGTATGCGGTGAACACCGCCACCGGGTCGGCGACCAGCCCGCGGTCGTCGTCGCCCTGGTCGGCGAAGGTGGTGCCCTGGGCCAGCGGCGGGAGGGCGGGCAGCTTGCTGCCGGGCACCATCGGCGCGGTCACCCACAGCTTGTAGGGCGCGGTCGGCGCGTCCGAGATCAGCAGATGCAGCCGCTGCACATCGCCAGCGCGGCTGGTGGCCAGGATGCTGCGAGGCCACTCGCGGCCTTCGGAGATCGCGAGAATCTGCGGGGTGGCGGGCGTGGTCAGGGACGCCAGGTCGCTGCTCACTTCATACTTCTGGGCGACCGCGGCGAGCCGCAGGGCCGGGCCGATAAGCACGGCTTCGCGGGCGGAGGTGTTCTTGTCGGAGGCGGCGAACGCCTTATCGGCCTGGCCGAGCACCCGGGTGACGATGACCTGCGCGGTCTGCTCGCTCATCGGGGCGCCGTCGACCTGCTCGACGGGGGCATCGTGCAGGCCGACCACTCGGTCGGATACCCCGCATCCGGCGAGGGTCGCGGCAAGGGCGGGGAGCAACGCCATACGGGCTAGGCGGCGGTTCATCGGGTCTCCACCTCTGCGGCGCCCGTGGCGCCGTCGGTGTCGGTGTCGCGGGTGGCGCCGCCGGTGTGGGGGCTCTCGGACTCCGGGCTGCCGGATTCCGGGGTGTCGGCCCCCGGATTGTCAGACCGTGCGGTGCGGGTGGCGCCGCCGGTCGTGGGCTCGGTCGTCGTGGGTTCGGTCGTGGTCACCGGGGGCGCCGCGACGTGCTCCGCGACGGCCGGCTGTGCAGCGCGGCGGTTCGGCCGGGCGAGCAGCAGCCCGACCGTGGTCAGCAGCGCACCGGCGGCGGCCAGGACCAGGGCCTGGTAGAACCAGGTGTCATAGGACCAGCTCAGGGTGGCCGACTCCAACTTGCCCTTGGGCACGATGAGTACCGACTCCGGTGCCGTCTGCTGGGTCACCTCGAGCGCGGTGGCCTTGTCGATCGGGGTCACCTCGCGCCACAGGTCGAGCTCACGCAGGTCCTTGGGCGCCCCGCTGCCGGTCGTGCGCGTGGTCGCGCGCCAATCGCGGACGACGATCCCGGTGACATCGGTGCGTTCCGCCTTGCCGAGGACGGCCGCGGTGTCCGAAGGCGTGCCCACGGTGACATAGCCGTCCGCGCCAGTGACCTTGATCTGCACCGGCAGGTCGGTGCGGTTGAGCACCATTGGGGTGATCAGGATCGGCGTACTGCCCGCGCCATCGATGGTGAAGGTGGCGGTGCCACTCGGACCGAGCTTCGCCGCGAACCACGCGCCGAGGCCGAGCGGGACCAAACCCGCGAGGGCGAGGAGCACGCCCACGAGCCGTTTGAGCATCAGGTATGTCGTTCCGTCCTGCCGCGCCGCGGCGTCACCGGCGGCCTGCCGAGCGCAGCGCCGGATCCGGCCGCACGCGGCCGGAAGCGGCAACCACCATGACCCACGATGCGGCAGATAACAAAATCGCAACGGCCCGGGCGGCCAGCGGCGGGGGCCGAGCGCGCCCGTCCGGAGGCGGTATAGCGCCCCGCTTCCCCCGGAACCTTGCGCTTACCCCCTGCTGGAAAGTCGCCCGAACCTCAAGTTTGCGGCAGTCGGAGAGAAACCGGGGACGGGCGCCTTAGGCGGAGGGGACGCGGACGATCAGGGCGTCACCCTGGCCGCCGCCGCCGCACAGGGCGGCCGCGCCGATGCCGCCGCCGCGGCCCTGAACTAGCGGCGAGGCAGCCGGCTCGGCGCA
>CAKZIH010000064.1 GCA_936931335.1 uncultured Nostocoides sp.
ACTCAGAGTTTCAGTTCAACGAGGACGGCACACCGCGAGGCTTCTCGCGGGTGCCCACGCTGTATCCCTGGCCAGAGACCCGATAGCGCACTACCCGAGGAGATGCGGCAATGGCCACGAAGTGCCCACACTCAGACGTCGACGTCAACGGCTACTGCTACGCATGCGGAGCCTACGTCGAGGGCCGCGACGCCGGCGCGGCGATCGCGGCGCTGTTCCCGGAGTTGTACGAGGCCGTGACCGAGCGGCCGGCCTGGCTGGATGCCAAGAGCGACGGCCCGATGGCCGACGCGCTCCGACCGCTGCGCGAGGCGTCGCAGGACGAGGACGGCGAGGACCGGTAACGATCGTTTACGGCGCCCAGGCAGCGGGACCGTTGCAACGCCCGCGCAAACGTCGATCGGAATCGCGTTTCGGAGGACGTTTACGGCAGCTGGTAGTCAGGCGCGCAGCGCCTGACGCTGTTCAGGTACGGCCACCAGTGATGATGGCTTCGGGGTGCCACTTGAGCATGTACTGGAACAGGGGATCGAGGATAGAAATAGTGGCTTCTCGGTCCTGTCCCTTTACCGGCTCATCCGAATCCAGGGTGTAGTCGGGGTCTGAACCCGCCGGTCTCGAGCAGGGATCTGGCGATGTAGTTGGTCAGGTTGCGGAACCCCAGCGCCGAGCCGCGCAGGTGCTCGAGCCTGCCGTTGATCGCCTCGGTGGGCCCGTTGGAGGTGCTGGGCCGGTCGAAGTAGGCCAGCACGTCGGCGGCGCGCTTCTTCAGCGTCCTGCCGAGCTTGGTGATCTCGACCAGGGCCTTGGGGACGCCGGTGCTGATCGAGTCGATGAGCCGGGCCATCAGCTCGCGGCCGTGGCGCCGGTTCTCGTGGCGGTAGGCGGCGATCATGGGCTGGTAGACGCTCCGTGACCTCGACCTGGGCGTCGTCGGCGAGCAGGGTGTCCAGTCGGTCCTTCTGCTTGTCGTTGAGCAGGTCGGCGCCGTTACCGCTGCCGCACCGACCAGACGCATGTCTACAGGGAATCCGCGCCCATCGACGACCTGGTCGAAGACCTCATGGTCAAGGCCCTGCGCAAGGTCGAGATGAGGGCCCTGTTGGCACCCGCCGCGCCCGACGTCGATGCGGCCGCCATCCAGCGGGAGTTGGCCGACATCGACGCCAAGAGGATCCACTACGCCACAATGCTGGCCGACGACGAGATGGACGACGCTCAGTTCAAGGCCGCCAACAAGCGGCTCGCCGCGCGTCGCGCGGCGTTGGAGGAGCAACTGCCAGCCCCGGTCTCCCCGGTGGCCCAGCGCATTCTCGATGTGCCCCCGGAGACCGTGGCCAACGAGTGGGCCCTGCTCGACCAGGACGAGAAGCGGGCCCTGATCGACGCACTGTTCACTATCGAGCTGGCGGCCCCCGGCACCAAGGAGAACGCCTACAAGGACTGGCGGAAGAGGATCGTGAACCCCGAGACGGTCATCGTGACGCCGAAGCAGCAGGGCAAGGTTGCTTAGGTGTTTCGCATCGACGGTCGAACAGCGACCAACCCTGCTTGGTGAGGCGATAGCACTTGCCAAAGACGTCGGCCAGCTCGACCAGGTCGCCACCCGCCGCGAACTCGGCCATGCCCCCGCCGATATGCTGGGTGAGGGTGCTGCGGCCCACCAGCTGCCACGTCAGGGCGTGGGCGTCGCCGCTCATCAGCCGCCACAGCAGGCGCACGTCCAGAGCAGCGCTGGGGCTGAAGACCACTTCGGCGGCTGCCCCCACAACAGTGGTCACGTTCAGTGCCTGCTTCTTGGTCAGGCCCGCAGCATCGGCCCACCTCGACCTGGCCTCTGTCCGACGGTGTCGCATGTGCTCGCGGGAATCCAGCCAAGAGCCGGCCTCCGGGTGGGTGCGATCCACGTATGGCTCGAGATCATCGCCGTACTGCAGCGCCCGCTTGTAGAACTCGTCAACCACCCGCAAAGCCCGCTGCTGGCGATCCACTGGGACATCGGGCGCCAGCACCCAGACCGCCATGGCTGTGTCAAGCTAATCCGGCCCCGGAATGACGGCCTCAATTGGCTCCACCCCGTTACGTGCGGACAGGATCCGTTCGGGATCGGATAGCGGACACCTACCCGCCCGGTTTCGAAGCGAGCCAGCAGGCCCATGGCACGCGCGTGGGGTTGCGTGCCATGGGGTTGGTGTCAGTGCTGGGGCGGAAAGCGCCTCTTGACGACCCCGCGGGTGACGCCCTTCCAGTCGGTGTTGTCGGTGGCGATGGTGCCCCGTGTGGTGTCCCTGTAGCCGGCCTCGTCGATGTGGGTGGCCTGTCGCGTGGTGTAGTTCCACGGCGCGCTGCTGGCTTCGGAGGTTCGCGGGGCAGCCGCTTCGGGGGCGGGCTCTTGGC
>CAKZIH010000065.1 GCA_936931335.1 uncultured Nostocoides sp.
TGCTGTGGGTCGGGTTCACCGGGTTCATGCTCGTGCGCGGGTTGCTCCTGCGGCATCGGGTGCGCGATGACGCCTGGGCGGTGACCGGCGCGACCCGGTGAGCACCGATCCCCCAGTCACGCACGACGACGAATGGGACGCCGCAGTTGTGACTCCTCCACAACGCAGTTTCTCCGGCGCGAGCTGCCACGGGGGGACCGGCAAACCCATCCCCTAGCCTGGCGCCATGTCTGGGACCGAGACCGACGCTCCGGTCGCACGCCACATCCGGGTCGTCGCCGCCGTGATCGTCCACGAGGGGCATGTCCTATGTGCTCGCCGGGGGAACCACGGCCCGCTGGCTGGGTTGTGGGAGTTCCCGGGCGGAAAGATCGAGGAGGGCGAGCAGCCCGAAGTTGCTTTGGCTCGGGAAATCAACGAAGAGCTCGAGTGCGCGATTACCGTGGGCCGACGGATTACCACCACCGACCACCAATACGAGTTCGGGCTCGTGTCCCTCACGTCCTTCTACTGCACTCTCGCGGCAGGGACGCCCACCCTGACCGAGCACACTGAGGTCAGGTGGCAACGGCCCAAGGATCTCGCGCACCTCGAGTGGGCGCCCGCGGATGTACCTGCGGTGCGGATCGTCACGGCCGACCTCGGCGATGACTGACTTCGTTTGGTCGCGGGACCTCGCGCTCGACGTCCAGTACGGCTACGTCACCCGTGAGGCCAGCGCGCCGAGGATTCACCACCCACGGGTCGTCCTCAACGGTGGCGACACCACCGTGCTCCGCACCCTCCGCGACGAATTGCGCCGGTGCGACGGCTTCACGTTCTCCGTTGCTTTCGTCTCGCCGAGCGCGCTAGCCATGATCAAGACCGATCTGCTCGAGTTTCGGGGCCAGGGCCGGATCATTACGTCGGACTATCTCGCCTTCAACTCGCCGCACGCCTTCGCCGAGCTGCTCGACCTGAGCAACCGCGGGGTCGACGTGCGGATCCACTCGGCCGCCGCCTTCCATCCCAAGGGCTACATCTTCCAGCACGAGCACACCGTCTCGGCGATGGTCGGTAGCGCCAACCTCACGGCGAACGCCTTACTGCGTAACCACGAGTGGAACCTCCTGGTCTCGTCCTCGAACGACGGCGACCTCGCACGCCAACTCGACGCGCTCCTCGCTGAGCAGGTCGCGGACTCCGCACCGATTACCGCGTCATGGGTGGAGAGGTACACCGCGTCATACGTCCCCCCGGGCGCGCGCCCGCGCCGGGCCGCGCTGCCAGGCCCACCGCCGCAGTCACCAGAAGAGCCGCTGAGCGCGCCAGGTGTCGACGCGTCACCGACCAGCAACGGCCCGTTGATCGCGCATACGCCGGCCACCCCGACCGTGATCGAGGCGGTTCCGGTGGTTCCGCTCCCGGAACGACCAGCCGACGCCCCCGCGGCGCCTCCACCCCACGGCTCGGAAGAGGCGGCCGTGACGGGCCCGCCGGCGATCCTGCCGAACCGGATGCAACGTGCGGCCCTCGAGGCGATTGCCGAGGTCCGGTCGATGGGCGCCAAACGAGCCCTGATCATCTCCGCCACCGGCACCGGGAAGACAATCCTGTCCGCCTTGGACGCTAGATCTCAGCGCCCGCGCCGCCTCCTGTTCGTCGTCCACCGCGAGCAGATCCTCGACCGCACGATCGACGAGTTCCACCGGGTCCTAGGCGGGCCTCGAACTGATTACGGCAAGCTGAGCGGGTCCTCCAAGGAGATATTTTCCCGATACCTCTTCGCAACGGTTCAGACTTTGTCCCGTGACCGCTGGATCGAGCGGTTCGACCGCGACGCGTTCGACTACATCGTCGTCGACGAAGTCCACCGAGCGGGCGCCCGATCACATCAGTCGATCATGTCGTACTTCACGCCCCGGTTCCTGCTCGGCGTGACCGCTACACCCGAGCGCCCTGACGCCTTCAACGTGTTCGAGTTGTTCGATTACACCGTTCCGTATGAGATCCGACTCAAGGAGGCACTTGAGGCGGACATGCTCGTGCCTTTTCACTACTACGGCGTGACCGACATCGAGTTCGAGGATGGGACGACGACCACGGAGGAGACCCGCCTGGATCTCCTCACCTCTCCCGAACGGGTTCGCCACATTATTGGAGCCATCGAGACCTACGGACAGCATGGGATCCGCACGACGGGACTGATCTTCTGCTCCCGCCGCCAAGAGGCCATAGAACTATCGGAGGCGTTGAACGAAGCTACCATCAACGGAGCCCCCGTACGGACCGTCTGCCTCACCGGGGGCGACCCGATCGAGTATCGCAATGCATGCATTGCCCGACTCGAATCAGGTGAACTCGATTACATCGTCACCGTGGACGTGTTCAACGAGGGCGTCGATATTCCGTCCGTGAACCAGGTGATCCTCCTGCGGAACACCCAGTCGCCTATCGTTTTCGTCCAGCAACTGGGTCGGGGCCTGCGTAAGGCCCCCGGCAAGGAATACCTTGTCGTCATCGACTTTATCGGCAATTACACCAACAACTTCATGATCCCGATCGCCCTATTCGGAGATAATTCTCTAAACAAGGAATCGCTACGAAAGAACCTCGCAGTCGCTGAAGAGCGCGGCGCGATCGCGGGATTGTCGTCCGTGCAGTTCGACCGCATCGCCGAGGAGCGGGTCTTCCGATCCATCGCGCAGGCACAACTAACAAGCACTGCGCGGCTCAAGGCGGCGGTCATCGACATGTACCACCGCGTTGGTCACGTGCCCGAGCTGTGGGATTTCGTCCGTTTTGATTCGGCCGATCCCGTGCTCTTGGCCACGACCCGGCAGAACTACCCGGAGCTCGCACGCAGCTTCCTTCGTCAGCCCTCCCCGTTCTCCCCGGTGGAGTCGACCTATCTCACCCACCTCTCGCACGAAGTGCTCTCGGCCAAACGACCGCACGAAGCCATCGCCCTTGCCGCGCTCCTGCGGTCGGGGCGAATGGCGCTACCCGATCTCGGCCGCGAGCTGGCTGGGTTGTACGCAGAGGATCCGGATCGCACCCTCCGGAGCACGGTCGACACCTTCACTACCGAGCGCCACTCCGAGGCAGATCGGCGCAAATACGACGGCGGCATCGCCCGTGTCGAGGGTGACGTGGTCGCGTTGCAGCCCGAGTTCTGGGAGTCGTACACCCACCATCCGGAATTCCGCCTCGCGGTGAACGATCTCGTCCGGACCGCGCAGCACCTCGTCGCCACAACTTACGCGGCAGACCGCGCCTTCACGCCGGAACGCCAGTACTCACGCAAAGAGGTTGCTCGAATTCTCACGTGGCCCCGCAGTTACACCTCGACGATCTACGGTTACAGGGTCGACGACGAGACTGCGAAATGCCCCATCTTCGTGACTCTGCACAAGGCGGGAGACATCGCGGCGAGTACGGCATACGAGGATCGCCTTATCGATCGCCACACCATGCAATGGTTCTCGAAAAGCCGCCGGACGCTGGAGAGCGCCGACGTGCAGAGGATCAGGGGCGGTGCAGTCGACCTCGATGTCTTCGTCAAGAAGGATGACGCTGAAGGCGTTGGTTTCTATTACCTCGGCCAGGCCCGCGTCGCGGATGCCGAGCAAACGACGATGTCCGACGACAAGGGTAATGAACTTCCCGTCGTCCGCATGATCCTCCGATTTGACGAACCGGTGTCGAGCACCCTGTACGACTACTTCCACCCGACCGTGGCGAAGATCTGACCCCGCCCGTCAGAAGATCGGAAGAGCACACGTCTGAACTCCAT
>CAKZIH010000066.1 GCA_936931335.1 uncultured Nostocoides sp.
GGCAGATGCCGAGCAGAGGCAGATCGCGCTCGATGGCCGCCGTGATCAGCGCCAACTCCCAGGCATCCCGGTCCGGGCTGCCCGACTGCACGCTGGGGTGAGGTTGCGCGCCATACCGGGCGGGATCGATATCCGCGCCGCCGCAAATGATCAGCGCGTCCAGGCGCGCCAGGACGGCGTGCGCCAAGGCCAGCGTCGCATCGAGTCGCGGTGGCAGCAGCACCGCGACCCCACCGGCCGAATTCACCTGTCGCACATAGGTTGCCGGCAACACGGCCGAGGGCTGGGCGACCCAGTCCCCCCGGTTCACCGGCTCCAGATAGCAGGAGATGCCGATGACCGGGGGCGCCGCGGGCGCGGCCATACTCAGGACAGGTCGATGCTGTCGGCCATCGTCGCGTTCACGGTCGCGGCGATGTCGGTGAGCACCTCGGCCGGGATCGGCGAGTCGAGGGTGAGCACCACCAGGGCGGGGCCCCCCTCCTCGTTGCGGGAGACCTGCATACCGGCGATGTTGACGCCGGCATCCCCGAGCAGCCGGCCGAAGGAGCCGATCACCCCGGTGCGGTCGACATAGGACAGGAACGCCATGTGCTGGCTGACCGGAACCTCAAGGTCAAAACCGTTGATACCGATGAGCTTTTGCACCATCCGGGGGCCGGTCAGCGTGCCGGAGACCTCGACCACCTTGCCGTCGGCCAGCGTGCCGCGCAGGGTGGTGACATTGCGGAAGTCCTCGGCGACCGGGTCGGTCGTCAGGCGCACCTCGCAGCCACGCTCGGTGGCCAGCAGCGGCGCATTGACATAAGTCACCGGCTCGGAGGTGATGTCCATGAACAGACCCTTGAGCGCGGCGAGCTTCCAGATGCTCACGTCGTATGCCGTGATCTCCCCGTGCACCTGCACGTCGAGTTGCACCGGCACCGAGCCGGCGATCCCGGTGAAGATCCGGCCCAACTTCTCCAGCAGGTCGATTCCGGGACGGACCTCCTCGGCGATAGCGCCGCCGTCGACATTGACCGCATCCGGGACGATGTCGCCGGCCAGCGCCAGGCGCACCGACTTGGCCACGGAGACGCCGGCCTTCTCCTGCGCCTCCTCGGTGGAAGCGCCCAGGTGCGGGGTCACCACGACCGACTCGAACTCGAAGAGCGGGCTCTCGGTGGTGGGCTCCTTGGCGAAGACATCCAGACCGGCGCCGCCGACTCGGCCTTCGCGGATCGCGTCGGCCAGCGCGGCCTCGTCGACGATCCCGCCGCGAGCCGCGTTGACGATGATGACCCCGGGCTTGACCTTGGTCAGCGCCTCGGCCCCGATCAGTCCAACGGTCTCTGGGCTTTTGGGCAGGTGCACGGAGATGAAGTCGGACTCGGCGAGCAGTTCATCCAGGCCGACCAGGTGGGCCCCGAGCTGCCCGGCGCGCTGCGCCGAGACATAGGGGTCATAGGCGAGGATGCGCACGCCGAACCCCTTGAGCCGCTCGGCAACCAGCTGCCCGATGCGGCCGAAACCGACGATCCCGACGGTCTTGTCGAGCACTTCCACGCCGCCATACTTGCTGCGCTTCCAGGCGCCATTCTTGAGCGCGGCATTGGCGGGGGCGATATTGCGCGCCGCGGCGAGCAGCAGGCCGACGGCGAGTTCGGCAGCGGAGGTGATATTCGAGGTGGGGGCGTTGACCACCATCACCCCGGCCTTGGTCGCCGCCGGGACGTCGACATTGTCCAGGCCGACCCCGGCCCGGGCGATCACCCGCAGCGAACCGGCCGCCTCGATCGCCTCGGCGTCCATGGTGGTGGCAGAACGGATCAGGATCGCGTCTGCCTCGGGCAGTGCGGCCAGCAGTTGGGCTCGGTCGGAGCCGTCGCAGTGGCGCACGTCGAAGTCGGGGCCGAGCGCCTCAAGGGTGGCGGGCGAGAGGTCCTCGGCGATGAGCACGACCGGCTTGGTCATCAGCTGCAGTCCTTTGTGGGGATCGACGGGGCCGGCTGTGGGCCCCGGCCGGGACCAGGCCCGGACTTGGGGCACGACATCGTGCACTCCGGAGTCTACGAGCAGCCGTCCGTATGCCGGTCGGAGCCGTCCGGCATACGGGCGCGGAGCGGAGGTAGAGATGCCACCATGGAGGTATGCGCGTTCTTGTCCTCGGCGGATCCGGCATGGTCGGTCGCGAAGTCGTCACCGCTCTCGGTGAGCTAGGCCACGAGGCGGTGCCCGCGAGCCGGCGCACCGGCGTCGACATCGTCACCGGGACCGGTCTGGCCGAAGCGGTGTCGCGCGCCGAGGCGGTCATTCATACGGCGGACACGATGCGGCCCTGGGAGTACGGCAAGGTGACCGAGGGGGGCACCCGGCGAGTGGCCCAGGCGGTCGGCACCGCGCCCAACCGCCCCCACCTGGTCTACATCTCGATCGTCGGAGTAGATCGGGTGAAATACCCCTATTACCGGGCCAAGCTCGCGGCGGAAATGGCGATCCGCGACCAACCGATCGACGCGACGATCGTGCGGGCCACCCAGTTTCACTCCCTGGCGGCGGCCCTCTCCCGGGCCCATATCGGTCCGATCGCCTTGGGGCTCAAGGGATTACAGATTCAGCCGGTGGACATCCGGTATGCCGCACAAGAGCTCGCCCGGGTCGCCACCGCAGATCGGCCGCAGGGATTCGTGCGGCATCCGGACCTCGCCGGGCCGGACCGTTTCGACGGGGAAGCAATCGCGGACCTAGTGGCCGAGCACGAAGGGCGGCGGGTGACGCGCCGCGTGGAAGCACCCGCAGTGGGCCGCGTCGTCCGCTCGTTCACCCAGGGGCTGCTGCCGAGCGCGGACGCGCAGATCGGCGGGGAACGCTTCACCGAATGGCTGGCGAGCCAGCCACGCCGACTGCCGCGTCGCTGAGCAACTCGGCTCAGCGACGCGGCCCGGCGGGCCCGGTCGGTGCGATGCGACCTCAGGCGGCGTAGGAGTCCTTGCGCGGACGACCCCGGGGTCGCTTGCGGGCCACGACTGCGCCATCCACGAAGAGCTGGCCACCCCAGACCCCCGCAGCCTCACCGCGCGCCAGGGCGCCGGCGAAGCACTCCTGGAGCAACGGGCAGGTCACGCACAGGGCCTTGGCGAACTCCACCCCCTCCGGGGTGTCGGCGAACCAGAGGTCCGGTTCGTGAGCGTGGCACGGGATTTCCCCGTCCGCGCTGAGCGCACGGGCGCCGTGGTCGAGCAGCATCGAGAGCTGCATGGGGGACTTCACCTCCTGGTTTCACACCGCCGGATCTCGGCGACGCAGGCTGTGCCGGGTGGCACTGACCCCGGGTCTCGGGGCCTATTCAGTTGTCTGACAAGGGATTCCGTGGCCGAAAATGACGAAGGCCGCGGATCCGATGGGATCCGCGGCCTGGAGCACGCCCTGAGGTGACCAGAGGTCACATCGGGGGTCCAGGCGGGGATCCGGAGCCGGCATCGGCGACGACGGCGCAGGCGGAGACGAAACCGAAGCGGTGGCGTCCATTGGCCTTGGCGTCCTGCAGGAGGGCAGCCGTCATCGCCGGGGTAGCCGGGGTGGGGATCAGGGTGGTGATCATGGCGAGCTGCACTCCTTTCGTGCCGGTATGTCGGTACGCCGGACGGCGTTGCTGAGAGGGTAGCCCCCTCCCCCGTCCGGTGTCACGCGAATTAACGCGAGGCGGCCTTGGGATCGGTCTGCGCGGCCTGTTCGGCCGGGTCTGCACCGCCCAGGACGGCGAGCACTGCAGCCCCATACATGCTGATTTTGCGTTGTCCCACACCGGGAATTCGCGTCAAGCCGCTCGCGTCCGCAGGGGTATGTTCGGCGATCGCGATCAGGGTGGCGTCGGTGAAAACCACATATGCGGGCCAGCCCGCCTTGGTGGCGACCAGGCTGCGCCAGGTGCGCAGCGCTTCGAAGGTCGCCTCGTCATAGGTGGCCGGACAGTTGCCGCAGCGCCGGGTGGTGCGCTCCGCCGCGGTGGCGAGCGGACCACCGCATACCCGGCAGGTAACCATGACCGGGTCCTTGCGAGTGCGGCTACGCGCACCGCGGTCGCCGGAAGTTGGCTTGGCCGGCGCCTGCGCGCCCTCGAGCAAGCCGACCAGGAACCGGCTCGGGCGGCGGGTCCCGCGACCGCCGGCCGCCCGCGAGCGCGCCCAGGTCAGATGCAGCTCGCGCCGGGCCCGGGTGACCCCGACATACAGCAGCCGGCGCTCCTCATCGATCTCGGCGGGCGTCTCGGCCATGGTGATCGGCATCAAGCCATCGCTGCAGCCGGCGAGCACCACGAACTCCCATTCCAACCCCTTGGCGGCATGCAATGAGGCCAGGGTCACCCCGTCCACGGCCGGGGCGTGCGAGGCCGCGGCCCGTTCCTCGATCTCCCGGACCAGGTCGGGCAGGCGCGCGCCCGGCGTGGTGGCGGCGAGCTGATCACTGAGTCCGGCGAGCGCCTCCAGGGACTCCCAGCGTTGCCGGGCGGCGCCCCCGGAGACCGGAGCGGTGGCCGCCCAGCCGGCCCCGGACAGGATGCCGCGCACGAGTTCGGGCAGCGGGGTCTGACCATCGTCCGATCTCGCGCCGCCGCGCAGCAGCACCGTTGCCTCGCGCACCTCGGGCCGGGAGAAGAACCGCTCACCACCGCGGACCAGATAGGGAATTCCCTTGCCGGACAAGGCCGTTTCAAAGGCCTCGCTCTGACCATTGGTCCGGAAAAGGATCGCGCAGTCACGGGCTGGGGTGCCCGCATCGATCGCGGCGGCGATGCGCGTGGCCACGGCCGCGGCCTCGGACTCGTCGTCGTCATAGGCGTGCAGCAGGGGCGCCGGACCGGCCTCCCGCTGGGCCTGCAGGGCCCCGCCACCCCAGCGCCGGCCACCGCTC
>CAKZIH010000067.1 GCA_936931335.1 uncultured Nostocoides sp.
GCGGCTCGCCGCAGCACGTCCCCCAGCACGGCGCCGTCCTGGCCCGCGGCCAGCACCCCGGCCTGGCTCATCGGCGTGGCGGCGGTCAACGCCTGCGCGACCCGGGCTACCCGCGCCGCACCGGCACCACAGGCATACCGCCGCGAGTGCGCGGCTACCCAATCCGACAGTGGCAGTGGCCAATCCCCGTCCCGGTGCGTCCCGCGGACGTTGACCTCCGCAACCACGGCCACTTCGGCGGCATCCGCTGCCAAGGCCAACTCCCCTAGGCCGGCGAGCAGGTCGGCCAGCTGGTCGGCGTCGGCGCTACCGGTGACGTCGACCAAGCCGCCGAGCTCCGCCGTGCATTGGGCCACCAGCGCACCGATGCGCGCCAATCGCCTTGCCGGCGCCTCCGCACTCATCGCGGCAGCCACCCCATCCGCGCACCCGTTCTCCGCGGGACCGGTCGGGTTATCCGCGGGGTGCGTGGCCGGGTGGAACTCCATACTCGATCATACGTCTGTACGAATGATCGGGTGATTTCTTATCCACAGGTGCCGAATGCGGCCAATTGGGACGACAGCCTGTGGACAACCCAAGGGGCCAGTGCGCCGGTTCAGCTCGCCGCGTCCGCCGCGCCTAGCAGCGCGTTTTCGACGAGTTCGGTGGGCGCGGGGTGGATCCACAACTGCCGGGTCGCCACCTCCCGCGCGGATTCCTCCCGGGCGGCCGCGTCGACCAGTGGCTGGATCAGCGTCGCCGCGTTCGGTGCCATGATCTGGGCTCCGAGCACCGCCCCACTACCCCGCTCGACGACCACCGTGCATACGGACGTCGTGTCCTCCAGTGCCCAGCCGTATGCCGTATCTGCGAGCCGCTGCGTGAACGCCACCGCATCCCGGCCCGCCTCACGGGCCTGTTCCAGCGTCGAGCCAATCCAAGCCAACTGCGGGTCGGTGAAGATGGCCGCCGGAATCGCCTTGCTGCACAACGGCTTCAGGTCATCCGGGTGCAGGAGGTTGTGGGTGATGACGTGCGCCTGGTCGTTCGCCAGGTGCTTGAGCTGCAGGGTGTTGACGACGTCGCCCAACGCCCATACGCCCTCGGCGCTGGTGCGGCCGAACTCGTCGATGACCACCCGACCGCGCTCGTCGAGCTCGACCCCCGCCTCGGCCAGTCCGAGACCCTCGGTCGTGGCGGCCCGCCCGGCCGCCAACAGCAGCAGATCGGTGACCAGCGTGGTTCCGTCCTTCAGCTGCGCATGGATGCCGTCGTCCTGCTGCCGCAGACCGGTCACTTCCGTGTCCAGGTGCATGGTCAAGCGCTCGCGCAGCACTTCGGTGTAACGACGGCCGATGTCCTCCCCCGCCGGCCCGGCGAGCGTCGCGTCCTGGGCCACCAGCGTGACCTCGACCCCCAGACCGGTGAACATCTGCGCCATTTCCAGGCCCACCGGACCGCCGCCAACGCCGAGCATCCGGCGCGGCAGCTCCGGCAACCGCATCACCGTGTCCGAGGTGACGAAGTCCACGCCACTGCTCGAAAACACTTCCGGCACAATCGGATGCGCCCCGGTCGCCAGCACGATCCGGTCGGCGGTCAGCTCGGTTTTCCCGTCGGCGCTCTCCACGATGAGTTGCCGCGGACCCACGAAGCGGGCGCTCCCCTCATAGGCATCGATCCCGTCTTTGCGCGCCGCCGGCGGTCCGGACTCGGCATGCGCGTCGATCCGGGAGAAGATCCGGTCCCGGATGTCGTCCCAGCGCACGCGATCCACCCGCGCGTCCACCCCGAGCCGCGCCAGCTCCGGCACGGACGCGGCGGACTCGGCGACATGCAGGAACATCTTGCTGGGGATGCACCCCCGGTTGAGGCAGGTGCCGCCATACGGGCCGTGATCGATGATCGCCGTGCGCAGGCCCTGGAACTGCTCATCCAGCACCATCCGGCCGGATCCGGCGCCGAGAACCACGATGTCGTAGTGCCGAGTCGTCATAGCGTCAACCCTAGGCCGCGTCGTGAGGCGCTCGGCTGACATGCTTCCCATATGACGAGCCCTGCTCCCAAGCCCGCCCCCGCCAAGAGTTCCGCCTCCAAGGGCGCCGGCGCCAAGACCACCATGCTCATCCTCGGCGCCGGTGGCGACCTGACCCACCGCCTGTTGCTGCCCGGGATCGCCACCTTGCTGATGGCCGAGCCCGAGCGCGAGTTGCGCATCGTGGGTTCCGACCGCGCCGACCTCACTGCCGCGCAGTGGAAAGCGCGCATCAAGGAGTCCTTCGGGACGGTCAAGGCACCCGCCGCTCTCACGCGGGAGGTGTCCAAGGACACGGCATACGTCAAGGCCGACATCCTCGATGCCGCCTCCCTGCAAGACCTCATCACGTCCTGCGGCGACGGACCGCTCGTCATTTTCTTCGCGCTGCCGCCGGCGGTGACCATGAAGTGCTGCGAGCTATTGCGCACGATCGACCTGCCCGAGGTCACCCGGTTGGCGCTGGAGAAGCCCTTTGGCACCGACCTGGCTACCGCCCGCGCGTTCAATCAGTTGCTGGTCCGGGTGGTGCCCGAGGAGGAGATCTACCGGATCGACCACTTCCTCGGGGTCAACACGGTCTTCAACCTCATCGGCCTGCGCTTCGCCAACCGTCTCCTGCAGCCGGTCTGGAACAACGAGCACATCGAGCGGGTCGAGATCCTGTATGACGAAACCCTCGCTCTGGAAGGCCGCGCGGGCTATTACGACACCGCCGGCGCACTGCGGGACATGATCCAGAGCCACCTGCTGCAGGTGCTCTCGCTCTTTGCCATGGAATCCATCGCCAGCCTGGACCCGCAGGAGGTCCAGGACCAGAAGGCCCAGGTCATGCGCGCCGTGCGCCTCTGGGGTGACGACCCGAAGACCGCCTCACGACGGGCGCGCTACACCAAGGGCACCTCCGAAGGGCGGCAGGTGCCCGACTACGCCAAGGAGGAGGGCGTCGATCCCAAGCGGCAGACCGAGACCCTCGCGGAGGTCACCGTCGAGGTCGTCAACAACCGCTGGGTCGGGGTGCCCTTTGTCCTGCGCAGCGGCAAGGCCTTGGGTGAGATTCGCAAGCTCATCGTGGTCACCTTCCGCGATGTCCCCCACCTGCCCACCGGGTTCGCCGGCCCGAATGGGGCGGACACCCTGGTCATCGGGCTCAAGCCCGGCTCGGTGTCGCTGACCCTGACGATGAACGCCGAAGGCGACCCGCTGGACCTGGAGCAGAAGACCCTGGAGGCGGTCCTGGCCCCGCCGCGGATGCAGGCATACGGGGAGGTCATCGGGCAGATCCTGGATGGCTCCCGCCTGCTCACCGTGCGCGGCGACTCGGCCGAGGAATGCTGGCGCATCGTGGAACCCGTACTGAAGGCCTGGGCGGACGATGAGGTGCCGCTGGAGACCTATGCCGCCGGGTCCCAGGGCCCGCGCGACTGGGAGACCAGCCGGGAACAGGTGTGAGCGAACGATTCGCCAGCGTCGACGAGGTCACCGCACGGCTCGCCGCGGCGGGTTACCTGGCCTCCGACGCCATCGCCACCACCGTCTTCCTTGCCGACCGGTTGGACAAGCCGCTGCTGGTTGAGGGTCCGGCCGGCGTCGGTAAGACTCAGCTCGCCAAGGCGCTCTCGCAAACCCTTGGCGCAGAACTGATTCGGCTGCAGTGCTACGAGGGGGTCGACGAGGCGCGGGCGCTCTACGAGTGGAACCACGCCAAGCAACTGCTGCGCCTGTCCGCCGAGCACGGCGGCTCCTGGGACGAGGTGCGCGGCGACATTTTCACCGAGGAGTTCCTGCTCGCGCGCCCATTGTTGCGGGCGGTGCGCGCCGAGCACCCCACCGTGCTGCTCGTGGACGAACTCGACAAGGCCGATCAGGAGATCGAGGGCCTGCTGCTGGAGGTGCTCGGCGACTTCCAGGTGACGGTCCCGGAGTTGGGCACGATCGCGGCCACCCATCCACCCTTCGTGGTGGTGACCTCCAATGCCACCCGCGACCTGTCGGAAGCCCTGCGCCGCCGCTGCCTCTTCCTGCACATCGACTACCCCGATTCGCGGTTGGAGCAGCAGATCGTCACCGCGCATGTGCCCGGTATGTCGCAGGAACTCGCCGCTTCCGTAGTGCAACTCGTCACCCGCTTGCGCGAACTCAAGCTGCGCAAGTCGCCCTCGGTCGCGGAGACCGTCGACTGGGCGCGGACGCTGGTGGCGCTGGGCGCCGGGGACCTCACCCCGGCGGCCATCGGCGCGAATCTCGGTGTGCTGCTGAAGCATCAGGACGATATCGAGCGGGCGCGCCGCGCGCTGGAGTTGTGATCGGTGGCCGGGGACCTGCATACCGGCCGCGACCCGGTGACGCAGCGCCTGGTGGCCTTCGCCCGGGCGTTGCGCACCCACAGCGTGAGCGTCGGCACCTCGGAGATCGTCGATGCCGCGGCCGCGGCCCGAGTCCTCGGGTATGCCGATCGCTCCCGCCTGCGGGAGGCCTTGGCCGCGACCATGCTGCGCCGGGCCGGTCAACGCCAGCTCTTCGATGAACTCTTCGATCTCTACTATCCCGCCGCCCTCGGGGCCAGATTCGGTGTGGGTCAAGCAGATCCGCTGCCATCCGAGCCGGCTGCCCGACGGGCGCTCGCCGCGACCCTGCGCTCCGAACTCGCCGCGGCCCTGGCCTCCACGAACAGCGCCAGGGGTGACCCCCGGCGGTTGACGGAGTTGGCTGCTCGGGTGGTCGAGCAACTGGGCGCACTGCCCAATGACGCCACGCTCGGGGCCTTCTCGGCGCGCCAGGCCCTCGACTTGTTGGCACCGCAGACCGCGATCGCGGCCGCGCTGGCGGCCCGGCTCGGCGCGGCGGCTACCCCCGGCGCGACGGCCCGGCCCGGAGATCGGAAGAGC
>CAKZIH010000068.1 GCA_936931335.1 uncultured Nostocoides sp.
GCGAGTACCCAGCGAAAAGCGGGGGCGGCGCACCGCCCGGTCCATGGGTGCGGCGCCGCCGGTCGACTAGGACCCCGGGTTAGGGTCGATATATGCGGTCCGCACCGGACCCATGCGGACAGGAGAGCGGTATGCCCGAGGACCCGACGCCCGAGCTGCGCCGGTTGCAGTCCCAGCTGGCCACCATGTCGTCCCAAAACGAGCGGCTGGTGCGCACGCTGAAGGACGCCCGCGAACAACTGGTGACCCTCAAGTCCGAGGTGGACCGGCTCGCGTCACCGCCCTCGGCATACGGACTGGTGCTCGAGGTCCACGAGGACGGGACGGCGGACATCCTCACCGGCGGCCGCAAGATGCATGTCGCGGTGAGCCCCACGGTGGAGCGCGCGGACCTGCGCCAGGGCCGGGAGGTCCGGCTCAATGAGGCGCTCAATATCGTCCAGGCTTGCGGCTTCGAGCGGGTGGGCGAGGTGGTGTTGGTCAAGGAAGTGATCGAGCCCGACCGGGTGCTCGTGGTCGCCAATGCCGACGAGGAACGAGTATGTCGCTTGGCCGACTCCCTGCTCGACGCGCCCGTGCGCGTGGGGGATGCCCTGCTGCTGGAGACCCGCTCGGGGTTCGTCCTAGAGCGCATCGACAAGGCCGAGGTCGCCGACTTGGTCCTGGAAGAGGTGCCCGATCTGTCGTATGAGGACATCGGCGGGCTCAGCGGACAGATCGAGAGCATCCGCGATTCGGTCGAGTTGCCCTATCTGCATCCCGACCTCTTCACCGAGCACCAGCTCAAGCCGCCGAAGGGCGTGCTGCTCTATGGCCCGCCCGGCTGCGGCAAGACGATGATCGCCAAGGCGGTCGCCGCCTCGCTGGCCCGCAAGGTCGCCGAGAAGGAGGGCAAGCCGCTGGCGAAGTCCTACTTCCTCAATATCAAGGGCCCGGAGCTGCTCAACAAGTATGTCGGGGAGACCGAGCGGCATATTCGGCTCATCTTCCACCGGGCTCGGGAGAAGTCGAATGACGGCACCCCCGTTGTGGTTTTCTTCGACGAGATGGATTCGCTTTTCCGCACCCGCGGCTCGGGCGTTTCCAGCGATGTGGAAACCACGATCGTGCCGCAATTGCTCGCGGAGATCGACGGCGTCGAGGGCCTGGAGAATGTCATCGTCATCGGGGCCACCAACCGCGAGGACATGATCGACCCGGCGATCCTGCGCCCCGGTCGTCTGGATGTGAAGATCAAGATCGAACGCCCCGATGCCGAGGCGGCCCGGGACATCTTCGCCAAGTACCTGACGCCGGATTTGCCGCTGCACCCGGACGATCTGGCCGAGCATGGCGGCTCCGCGCAGGCCGCGGTGGCGGCGATGATCGAGGCTGCCGTAGCCCGGATGTATTCGGAGCAGGACGAGAACCGTTTCCTCGAGGTCACCTATGCCGGCGGAGATAAAGAGATCCTCTACTTCAAGGACTTCAACTCGGGGGCGATGATCCAAAATATCGTCGACCGGGCCAAGAAATCCGCGATCAAGGACTTCCTCACCACCGGCCAGCGCGGCCTGCGGGTGGAACATCTGCTGGCCAGTTGCGTGGATGAGTTCAAGGAGAACGAGGATCTGCCCAACACCACCAACCCGGACGACTGGGCGCGGATCTCGGGCAAGAAGGGCGAGCGGATCATCTATGTCCGCACCCTGGTCTCCACCAAATCCGGCACCGAGCCGGGTCGCACGATCGACACGGTGAGCAACACCGGCCAGTACCTCTAGAACGCCAATATCTCGAGAACTCTGGTGCGGTGACTCGGCCGGGCGTATCGTCCGGCCATGGGACTGCTTCGTCGCACCGCCGCGCTACTGGCCGCGCCCCTGATCGCCGCTGGCGCCCTCGCTTCGTCCGCGCAGGCCGCACCCGCCCCAGCCAGACCTGCCGAGCCGCAGGCGAATGCGGCCCGCGGTGGCACGCTGCTGGGCCTAGACATCCATACCGCCGGGCGGGTGGCGCTGATCTCGATGCGCGCCGACGGCAGCGGGCGCCGGGTTCTGATCCCGAGCCAACCCATCGGTGGGCTCGCGCCCGCCGCGGAATTCTCGCCGGATGGACGCCAGGTCGCCTATTCGGTGGCGGGGGACATCTATGTCATGCCCAGCGGCGGGGGCGCCGCCCGCCGGATCGTGGGCGGGACGTATGCGAGCAGCAGCCCGAGCTGGTCCCCCGACGGGCGGTATATCGCCTACTCCAGTTGCGTGCCGCAGACCGCGGAGTGCGACATCTTCCGGGTGACGGTGGCCAAGCCGGCCGGCTCCGTGGTCCGGCTCACCGACGACAGCCTGGATGCGGCGACTCCGTGCGAGGCTGCTGCCGGCTTCTGGTCCCCGGCCTGGTCACCGCGCGGGGACGCAATCGCGGTGGCCATTCATTGCCGTTCGCTGGACGATGAGACCTACTGGACGTGGACCGGCGGGCTGCTGGCCGCCAAGGGCGGACAACTGACCAAGACCTTCCCATCCCTCGCCTTCGGCTCGCCCGACTGGTCACCAGACGGGCGGTGGCTCGCCTTCCGCGACGCCAGCGGAGATGCCGACCTGGACGAGGCGGCGATCTATGTCGTGCGTCCAAACGGCAGTGGCCTGCGCCAACTCACCCCGCTGCGCAGCAATATCGACAAGGCCAACAATGCCGATCGGCCGGTGTGGTCTCCCGACGGCCGGCAGGTCGCCTATGCCCGGGCCGGTCACCCGCCCTCGGGTGAGCCCACGGATCTGTGGGTGACCAATGCAACCGGCAGTTCCCGCCACCGCGTGGCGCGTGACATACTGCCGCTGGATTGGACGCGCTGACCACGCTCCATACGGCCACCGCGGGCGGACAGGGTTTGCACAGTCGCCCGATGGTCCCCTACGGTCTGGCTCGGCCCTCAAGCCGCCACAACTGCACATAGCCACGATGAATGTCGGCTATCCCCGCGCGCCGAGCCTGTCCGGCGGGGATGCGATCCGGGCCCTCACCCGGCGGCTACGGACAGGCTGGGGGACCCACATTCGACCGCTGCGGCGGTCTTGGGGTGCAGCCGGCGACGCCGGCGGGGAACCTGATCTCCCTAACCCGACAGCTCACCTCAGAGGCGCCAGTCAGGAAGGATTTCCCCCATGGCGTACCTCGCCAAGCATGCCCGGCGCAAGGCCCCCAGCCAGCGTCGTCGTTTCACCGTCAGCGCCGCGGGCGCCCTGGCGACTCTCGTCGCCGCCCCGGCGATGGCCAATGCCTCCGTCTGGGACGAGGTTGCCGAGTGCGAGAGCAGCGGCAACTGGTCCATCAACACCGGCAATGGCTACTACGGCGGGCTGCAGTTCTCCCAGTCCACCTGGGTCGGCTTCGGTGGCCAGCGGTTCGCCAGCTACGCCCACTACGCCAGCAAGAACGAGCAAATCTACACCGCTCAGCAGGTGCTCAAGGTCCAGGGCCCCGGCGCCTGGCCGGTATGTAGTGTCCGCGCCGGCCTGACCGTGTCCAATGGTCTCGCCTATGACACGGGCATCGGCTCGGGCGGGGGCGGCGGCGGTTCCACCAGCGGTGACATCGCCGTCGACGGCATCCTCGGCCCGCAGACCTATGGCGCGATGGAGCAGTGGCTCGGCCGTCCGGTCGATCGCTCGTTCGGCACCAGCGACAAGAAGGCCCTGCAGACCAAGCTCGGCGTCACCGCCGATGGCGTGATCGGCCCGATCACCGTGCGCGCGCTGCAGCGCAAGGTCGGCGCCACCGTCAACGGGGTATGGGGTAGCTCCACCACCCGCGCCCTGCAGATCTACCTGAACAAGGTGCTCTGACCCAGGCGCACCCTCGTGCATGGTCGCAGTGGCCCGTCGTCCCCGTGGCGGCGGGCCACTGCGCTTGTCGAGACGCCCTGGCCACGAAACGATGTGGTCACGCCGACAAAGATCACATCCACGGCCACCGCCATCGCGGTGCTGAGCGCGACCGCCATCCTGGCTGGCGCCCTGGGCGCCCTTCCCGGTGCCGCGCACGCCGAGGCGGCCGTGCCCACGTTGCCTGGCACGCTGCTGGTCGTGCGCGATGGCGCCCTGCTGGCCATGCGACCCGTGGCGGCAACCGGCGTCGGGTGTCCTTCGGGACCTGGAACGATGAGTCGCCGACCTGGTCACCGGACGGCAAGCGGCTGGCATACCAGAGCTGTGCGCCGGATTACTCCCGGTGCGGGGTGGCCACCACAAGCGCCACAGGCCCGTATAGCGGACCTCACTTCCTTGCGCTCGGCGTGCTCAACCCCAGCACGGGGGAATGCGCCGGCGCGGCGAGCGACGCCTACCTGGCACCCTCCTGGCATCCTCGGCTTGATCGTTTGGCCTTGCAGCACGCCTGCCGGTATGCCGATTCCCCCTCGCGCGTGCTCAACGCCTCGAACGGGCGGGTTGTCACCAAGGCTGCCGGCCGCCTGTCTAATCCGGATTGGTCGCCGTCGGGGGACCGGCTGGTCTGGGTGGACGCCACCAATGTCGAACAGGCGACCACGATCATCCGAACGGGCCCCAAGGGGGAGAACTCCCTGGCCTTGACCTCCATGGAGGGCCCGCAGGACTACCGGCACTCCGCGTCGACGCCCATTTGGTCACCGGATGGCCGCTGGGTCGTCTACTCCGTGGCGTTCTTCGACACGTGGATTACCGACGCCAACGGCCGCAGCCACCGCAAGCTGATCCCGAACGCCATTCCGCTGGACTGGAAAGCCTGAGCCGGGCCGGGTGCCGGGCCCGACCCCGTATGGGGTGTGGCCCGGCCCCCCAGTGGCTCAGCGCTGGCTGACGATCGTGACCGCGCCGGGCGCGGTCTGCCAGAGGGTGATCTGGCCGGTATCGCGGTTGACCCCGACGGCGCGCGCGCCGTCACCCGACAGGCTGTCCTGGTCGCCGGCCTTCGCGGGGGCGGTGGCCAAGGCTGGCTCATTGTCGCTGGGGTTGTGACTGGTATCGATGAGGGTGTTCCCGTTGATCAGGGCCATTGCCCCCCACCTGGGGACATCATCCAGGAACTCGTCGTCATTTCCGTATTACTGGAAACTCAGCGTCGCAGGCTGAGCGACCACATTGAGCCATGAACTCTGATTAAGGCCCTCATAGTCGATGATCGCGCCATAGCTCACTCCGCCATTGCTCGCGGCGACCGTCTCGAAGCTGGCGTCGAGATCGTCGTCGATCATGGTGGGGGTGCGGGTGCCTACGGTCCACGAATAGACGGCGTCGTGCAGCCCGACCGGGCCGACGAATCCCACGATCTTCCCGTCCGGGGCAATGCTGGGCATTTCGGACTTGTGCACATTCTGATTCCCTGAGGCGACATGGACACCCGGGTGGTGGTCGCGGAGGAAGACGTCGTTGACATTGTTGGTGTCGCGGGGGGCGAGGTTGGTGGCGGCGGAGCCGAAAACGAGGGCGTCGCCGTTGGCGCTCATGCGCACGCCTTCGGAGGCGCCGTTGGCCCGTTGGCCGCTGGTGGCGACCGAGACGCGGATCGTCTTGCCGGTGCTCAGGTCGGTGCGGAAGGCGTCGGTGACGCCGTTGGTGTCGCCGGGGACCAGGTTGGTGGCGTCGGACATGAACGCGACATACCGTCCGTCGTTGGAGACGGACGGGAAGTAGCTGGGCCCGTTGCCCTTAGCGCCGTTGATTCCGCGTGACACCAGCCGGGTGGTGCCGGTTTGCAGGTCGCGCAGGAACACATCCCGCTTGCCGTTGGTGTCCCCGGCGACGAGGTTGGTGGCGTCGCTGGCGAATACGACATACCGGCCGGTGGCCGAGACGTCCGGTGCGAAGGAAGCCTTGTTTCCACCTACCGAAGCCTCGGACGCCACCCCGTCCCCACACCCATAACAACCGCACCGGCAAGCACTACCGCACCGGCCCGTCGCGCCCGATTCCTACCCAGTGCTGCGGTCATACCCGAGCCCCCGCTCCATAGAGTCCGTCGCGCGCCGTCCGGGGCACGACAACCGGTGTGAACGTAGTCACCCCAAGGTCTCCCCGACGGTATGTCGCGTCGTTGACACCGCAATGATCTGGGCAGATAGGAAAGTTGTTCACTTTCGCGTCACCTGCTGTAGAGGGCGGAGCAGGCGGCATCAACCGGCCGGTTCGTCCTCGGGCGGCAACTCGGCGCCGGCGCGCTCGTCACGCGCGGCCCACTCCAGGAGCGGGCGAATGTCGTATGGCGTGGCGTCGATGTTCGCGTGCAAGTCGCCGAGCTCGGCAAAGCGGGCGGGCATGGTCGCGATCGTGAAATCGTCCGGCTCGACATCGGGGACCTCCGCCCAGGTCAGCGGCGCGGAGACGGTGCCGCGGCCGTTTCCGCGCACCGAATAGGCGGCGGCAATGGTGTGGTCGCGGGCGTTTTGGTTGTAGTCGACGAAGACGGCCGACGGGTCGCGGTCCTTGCGCCACCAGGTCGTGGTGACATCCTGCGGCAGCCGCCGTTCAACCTCGCGTGCGAAGGCCAGCGCCGCGCGGCGTACGTCAGCGAACCCATGCTCGGGCAGGATGCGGACATAGATGTGCAGGCCATGCCCGCCAGAGGTCTTGGGATAGCCGGTCGCTCCGAGCTCGGCGAGGAGCTCACGGCATACGGCGGCGGCGGTGCGCACGCGCGAGAACGGGCAGTCCGGCATCGGGTCGAGGTCGATGCGCCATTCGTCGGGCTTCTCGGTGTCCGCGCGCCGGCTGTTCCACGGATGGAACTCGACCGTGCTCATCTGAACCGCCCAGATGACATCCGCGAGCTTGGTGACGTACAGTTCGTCGGCGTGCAGGCCGTAGCGCGGAAAGTGCAGGCGCACCGTCTCCACCCACTCCGGCGCGCCGCGCGGGATGCGCTTCTGGTGCACCTTCTCCCCGTCCACGCCATCGGGGAACCGGTGCAGCATGCACGGGCGCTCGCGCAGGGCGTTGACGATCCCCGGGCCTACCGCCTGGTAGTAGCGGGCCAGGTCGAGCTTGGTCTCCCCGCGCTCGGAAAAATAGGGCCGCTCGGGGTTGCTGATGCGCACGTCGAATCCGTCGACGTCGAGAATCACCGGTTCGCCGAACTTCCCCTTGCTGGCCACGCCCCAACCGTATGCCGCCCCGGCTCGTCGTGCGGGGTCCGCGCTCCTCGTGCGGGGTCGCGGCTCGTGGTGCGGGGTCCGCGCTCCTCGTGCGGGGATATAGGCCCGCACCACAAGAGTTATCCCCGCACCACCAGGCGCAACCCCGCACGACGCCCGGCGCCGAGAGGGTGTTGTGACCCCGGGGACCGGGCGGTTGGGGCGTGAGCTCAGGCGGAGGCGAGGTCGAACCACAAGTTACGGGCAACCGGACGAATGCCGTATTCGGCGAGATGGGCACCTAGCCTGAATTCGTCGCGCGCCACGTCGTATGTCCAGCGGACTACATCGGCTTGCTTGCGCAGCCTGTCCTCGCGACGCTTTTCCTGCCACACCGTCTCACCGGCTTCGCCCGGTGACGCACCGTCCGCGACCTTGTACTTGAGCCTGCCGTCGAACTCACCGACCAGTGGTCGGCTAGGGCGGTGGCGCCAGCAAAAGTCCGTGAATCCAATCCGCCCTGCCGAGTCACGGAATTCGATCTGCAACTCTGGTCGGGGCAGGTTCAGCCGGAACATTTGCAGTCGCGAGAGGCTCTCGCCGGCTGACATGGCACGGCCGTCAGCCAGGTCAAGGATGAGCCTGGCCGCCGAGACACCCCGGGCACGCGTATCGAGGGCCGCCACCTCCCGGGCCAGGTCCGCCCGTGTGCACAGTTCCAGGCGGAGGGTCTGGTCCGCGGCAGCAAGAGCATTCTCGGGCAGGTCGAACCTGGCGAGATCGACAACGACGCGCGCTGCTGGTGTCAGGTTCAGCCCCGCCACGGACGTCGTCACAGCACAGGGGTGGTGGCGACGGCATACTGAATGTGAACCTCCCCGGCTCCGACGCCGGCGGTCTGGATCCGCATCGGCCAGGATCTCGACTCCCGTCGGCCATGGCGTGATTCTGGGCAATCCCAAGAGGGCCGCCGCCGATGTCGCGCAAAAGACGGCAGGCACCTCGGAGGTAAAGGTCAGCGCGGCCGCGTGGACGACGGCGGCATGACATTGCTCGGAGGAGAGCCCCAGCCATACGTCGCGCTCGATCCATACTCCCCGACGAACGCGGTGCCAGCCCGCCACGCCGGGGTCAATGCCCGCGCGACGCAGATCGGTCCCGAGACGCAAGTGCCCGGGGTCGAAGGGCCGGGGCGCCGGAGGGCCGAACATATGTCAACTCTGGGCCCACGCAGTCTGTCTGCGCTTGAGCCCAGGCCCCGCCTGTGGACAACGTCGATGAGGCGATCGGCTTGTGGACTCTCGCTAAGTGCTCTCGTGCGGGGATCGGCCCACGCGGGCGGGGTTAAGCCTGGTCGTGCGGACCTATACCCCCG
>CAKZIH010000069.1 GCA_936931335.1 uncultured Nostocoides sp.
AGGACCTCGATGCCGGGGGCGTTGGCCTTCATCCACTCCACGAACCCGTCCTGGCGGTCCTTGCCGGTCTGCGAGGTGAGGTCGTGGACGATGACACCGACCTTGCCCTTGCCGCCGAGCAGCTCGGACATGTGCTTGGCCGCCTCGCCGGCCGCAGCCTTGGAGTCGGTGGCACAGGTCGTCTTGGGGATGTCGCTCTCCACACCGGAGTCGAAGGCGATGACCGGGATGTTCTGGCTCTGGGCCTGCTGCAACTGCTGCAGGGCCGCCTTGGTGTCCAGCGCGGCGAAGCCGATGGCCTTGGGCTTCTTGGCCATGGCGTTGGTGAGCATGGTCACCTGTGCCTCGACCTCCTTCTCGGTGGCCGGGCCCTCGAAGGTGATCGTCGCACCCTCCTTGGCCGCCTCGTCCTCGGCGCCCTTCTTCACGGCCTGCCAGAACTGGTGCTGGAAGCCCTTGGACACGATGGCGATATACGGCTTCTCGCCGGCGGCCGTGCCGCTAGTGCCCGAGGTGCTGCTGGTGGTGTTGGTGTCGTCGCCGCCACAAGCGGTGAGCCCGAGGGCCAGGGCGCCGGTGAGGACGAACGTCAGTGATCGTCTGCGCATTCTTGTTCTCCTAGTAGGTCGGTCGGTGGCCCCCGGGTGAGGTCCACGTCCGGTCCCGGGACACGGTGTCCCGGTGGTCTATATGCCGTCAGTGCGTCCCCGGCCGCTTGCGGGCCATGTCCGCGTACACCGCGAGCAGGATCACCGAGCCGAGGATGACGAGCTGCCACGGCTGGGGGAAGGACAGCAACTGCAGGCCGTTCTGGATGACGGCGATGATGAGGGAACCGATCACGGTGCCCAGGATCGAGCCCTTGCCACCGGTGAGCGAGGTGCCACCGATGACCACGGCGGCGATGGCATAGAGCTCATAGCCCTGACCGGTGGCCGGCTGAGCCGAGCCGAGGCGGGCAGAGATCAGGATGCCGGCCAGGGCGGTGAAGATGCCCGCGAAGGTGTAGACGGCGATCTTCCAGCGGGCCACCGGGATGCCCGACAGGGCGGTGGCATCCTCATTCGAGCCCATGGCAAAGGTGTAGCGACCGAGCACGCTCTTGGCCAAGACGACCGCGGCGATGATCGCCGCGAGCAGGTAGATCAGCACCGCATTCGGGATCTTGGGGATCAGCTCACCGGTGGAGAGCTTCACATAGCCGGACTTGATGTCGAAGTAGATCGGCGAGACATGGGAGATGACCAGCGCAAGCCCCTGGGCGACCAACATCATCGCCAGCGTCGCGATGAATGGGGGCAGGCGCAGCAAGGCCACCAGCGACCCGTTGATCGCCCCCATCAGCGCGCCGAAGAGGAGGGTCAACACCACGCCGAGCGGCCACGGGATGCCCCAGTTGGTGATGAACTGACCGGCCATCACCGCACACAGGGCCATCCCGGTGCCGATCGACAGGTCGATCCCACCGGTGACGATGACGAAGGTCGTGCCCAGCGCGAGGGTGCCGATGACCACCGCGGAGAAGAGCACGGTGGTGATATTCGAGAAGCTCGCGAAGACTGGGTTCGCCACCGCGAAGATCACGCTGATGACGATCAGGCCGGCAAAGGCGAGCAGTTGCTGCAACCGGGCCCGCAGCGCCACGCCACGGTCGGTCGCCTCGGTCGGCGGCGGGGTCGCGGGACCC
Source organism: uncultured Nostocoides sp. (assembly GCA_936931335.1). Lineage (GTDB taxonomy): Bacteria > Actinomycetota > Actinomycetes > Actinomycetales > Dermatophilaceae > Nostocoides_A. The sequence goes on from CAKZIH010000069.1 coordinate 1,688, forward strand.
GCTGCCGTCGCTCCCGCGGGCGCGGGCGTGGGGGCGTCTTGGGGCTGGGGCATCACTGGCCTGCCTCTCGGGTGTCGGATTCGGCCGGTATGACGGTGTCCGCCACCGCGTCCGGGTCGGCGAACTCTTCGGTGGTGCGTTGGGTGGCCAGCTGCATGATGCGTTCCTGGCTTGCCTCGGAGTGGCTCAGCTCACCGGTGATCCGGCCCTCGCTCATGACCAAAACCCGGTGGCTTATGCGCAGGACCTCGGGCAGCTCGGAGGAGATCATGATGATCGACTTGCCTTGGGCGGCAAGGTCGTTCAGCAGACGATAGATCTCGTCCTTGGCGCCGATATCGATCCCGCGGGTGGGCTCGTCAAAGATCAGGATGTCGCAGTCCTTGGCCAGCCATTTGGCGATGACGACCTTCTGCTGGTTGCCACCGGAGAGGTTCTTGGCGAGCTGGCGCACCGACGGAGTCTTGGTGCGCAGGGCGTCCTTGAGCCGGGCGGCTTCCTGGTCGGCCTCGCGATCCTGGACGAAGCCGGCACGCGAGAAGCGCTCCTGCAGCGAGGACAAGGTGGTGTTGAAGGAGACGCTCTGATCGAGCAGCAGGCCGAAGTTCTTGCGGTCCTCGGACAGATAGCCGATCCGGTACTTCGCCGCGACGGCCGGGGAGCTGATCCGCACCGGGCTGCCATCGAGGGTGATCGTTCCGCCGGAGATCGGGTCGGCGCCGACGATGGCGCGAGCCAGCTCGGTGCGGCCGGCGCCCATCAGCCCGGCGATGCCGAGGATCTCGCCCTTGCGCAACTCGAAGGAGACATCGCGCAGCAGGGGCTTGGTCGACAGATTGTCCACCCGCAGGTGCGGCACCCGGTCGGCGCTGACATTCTCCGGACGGGCCTGCGTGTCGATTGCCCGGCCGACCATCATGGCGATGACCTCGTCCAGGGAGGTGGCCGCGGTGTCCACGGTCCCGACATACTGCCCGTCGCGGATGACGGAGATCCGCTGCGAGATGGCCTTGAGCTCATCCATGCGGTGGGAGATATAGATGACTCCGGTGCGTTCGGTGACGAACCGCCGGATGAGCCCGTGCAGCGTCTCCACCTCGGCCTGGTTCAGCGCCGCGGTTGGCTCGTCCATGATCAGCACCTTGGCGTCATGGGTGAGCGCCTTGGCGATCTCCACCATCTGCTGCTTGGCCACCGTCAGGCCGCCGACCAGCGCCTTGGGGTCGAGGTTCAGGCCCAGCCGGTCGAGGTGCTCGGCGACGCGCCGGTTCAACGCGCGCTCGTCGATCAGACCGAGGCGACGGGGCTCCTGGCCGATGAGGATGTTCTGCGCGACCGTGAGGTCGGGCATCAGGTTGAACTCCTGGTGGATGATGCTGATCCCCAGGTTCTCCGCGTGCCCGAGACTGGTCGGCTGGTAGGGCTGACCGTCGAGTTCGAAGGTCCCGGAGTCCGGGGTATGGATGCCCGAGAGCAGCTTCATCAGGGTGGACTTGCCGGCGCCGTTCTCGCCGACCAGGGCGAGCACCTCACCGTGGCGCAGGTCCAGACGCACATCGCGCAGCGCCTGCACCCCCGGGAAGCCCTTGCTCACACCCTCCAAGCGCAACAGGTCGTGGGAACTCATCGGTCCTCCGCCAGGTGATAGACGCGGGTCGCGGTGTCGCCGCGCAGGGCGTCCTGCTCGGCCGGCGAGAGCCGCTCGACGATTTCGGTCAGGACCGCATGCGTGCCCGGATAGCCAACTCCGGCAACGGTGATCGGCCAATCGGATCCGAGCATCAGCCGGTAAGCACCGAAGCATTCCAGGGCGTGGTTGATGCTCGGGAGCAGGCTCGCCACATCGTAGGTATGCCCGGGCACCGCCAGCCCGCTGATCTTGGCGACGGTCGACGGCATGGCGGCGAATTCGCGCAATTGGCTGGACCAGGTGGCCCAGTCCTGCGGGTCGCGGGGCGGTTTGCCGAGGTGGTCCAGGACCACGGTGAGCCCGTCGACGGCACCGGCGAGGGCGGTCGCCGCGGGCAGGTCGCGCGGGAACGCATCCGGAATGTCCAGGGGCAGATCGCGATCCGCGAGCACCGCCGCGGTGGCGCGCACCGCGGGTAGCGCATAGACCTCGGCGCGGGGGTCGTCGTGCACGAGCTGCCGGATGCCGACGAGCGGCCCCAGGTCGGTGAGCCGGTCGAGCTCGTCCCTGGCCCGGTCCGGTGCCTCCAGGTCGATCCAACCCACGACGCCGGCGACCCAATCGCGTTCCGCGGCAACCGCAAGCATCGCCTCGGTGTCCAGGGCGTGGTCGGCGGCCTGAACGAGCACCGCGGCGTCGATCCCGGCCGCTGACAGTTCGGCGGCGGCGTCGTCCGCGGTGAAGCGGGCGTGCAGTGGGCCCAGGTCTGGGGTGAGCCAGGTGTAGACCCCGAGTGCGGGGTCCCACAGGTGCAGGTGCGCGTCGACCGTCCTCACGGCCGCTCCTCCGGCGAGGTAACGGCCGGATCGGGGGCCAACCCGCGCTCGGCCAGGTCGGCCCAGAGCGCCTCCGGCGGCGCGGCGGCCACCCGCTCCAGGGTCTGTCGCAGCTGCGTCGGGGTGCGGGCACCGAAACAGACGCGGGTCACCGCGGGGTGGCGGGCGACATAGTGCAGGGCCGCGGTGGGCAGGTCGGTGCCGTGCTCACGGCATACGGCGGCGACGGCGCGCGCCTGCTCGACGACCTCCGGCGGCGCCTCGGCATAGTCGAAATGGCCGGCCGGCTCGGGCCGGGCGAGCAGCCCGGAGGCGAAGACGGCCGCCACGACGACACGCACACCGCGCTCGGCGCAGGTGGGCAGCAGCCGCGGCAGGGTGGAGGCATCGAGCAGCGTGAAGCGGTTGGCGAGCATGATCTCGCTGGTGCGCGGGTCGGCCGCGGCGACCTCCAACGTCGGGGTCGACTTGGAGCCGATCCCGATCGGTGACCAGGCCTTCGGCGCGCAGAGTGTCTAGCGCGGCGAGCCCGGCGTCCAGGGAAGCGTGGGTGTCCGGGTATTCGTCCGGGTCGTGCAGATAGAGCGCGTCGAAGTGATCGACGCCGATCCGCTCCATCGACTGCTGGACACTGGCGCGCACCCCGGCCAGGCTGGGATCCCACACGCGGTGCAGCCGGTCCGGCACGGCGAACCCGTGCGCCAGGTCCAGCCCGCCGGTGTATGCCGGATTGGGCCGCAGCAGACGACCCACCTTTGTGGTGACCATCGCCTCGCCCGCGGGCACGGTGCGCAGGAACTCCCCCAGCCGGTGTTCGGCCAGGCCGAGCCCGTAGTGGGGGGCACTGTCATACGCCCGGATGCCGGCCGACCAGGCCAGCTCCAGCACCTCGCGCGCCTGCGCTGCGGGCACCTCTTCGAAGATATTGCCGAGGGTCGCGGTGCCGAAGGTGAGGCGGTCGATCGTCAGGGTCATCCGGCCGCCCTGGTGAAGGTGAACTCATCGATGGACGCCTGGTGCATCTCGGTGCCGGCGCCCGGCGCGGTCGGGGTGACATAGTGCCCGTCGCGCACCGCGGCCGGGGTCACAAAGTGCTCGTGCAGGTGGTCGACGAACTCGATCATCCGACCCTCCGTGGTGCCAGACAGCGCGACATAGTCGAACATCGACAGATGCTGCACGGCCTCGCACAGGCCGACACCGCCGGCGTGCGGGCAGACCCGGACCCCGAACTTGGCGGCGAGCAGGAGCATCGCGAGGTTTTCGTTGACCCCGGCGACGCGAGAGGCGTCGATCTGGAGCACCGAGAGCGCCTTCGCCTGCAGGTACTGCTTGGCGAGGATGCGGTTCATCATGTGCTCGCCGGTGGCCACCGGCATCGGGTCGAGCGCCCGGGCGATCGCGGCGTGGCCCAGGACATCGTCGGGGCTGGTTGGCTCCTCGATCCAGGCGATATCCGCGTCGACCTCGGCGAGCGCCTGCATCCAGGCGATCGCGTCCGGCACATCCCAGCGTTGGTTGGCGTCCACCGCGATCGCGATGCCCGGACCGACCGCCTCCCGCGCCAGGCGCAGGCGACGCTTGTCGTCCTCGAGGTTGGCGCCGACCTTGAGCTTGATCTGCTCGAAGCCGTCGGCGACGGCCTCCTTGGCCAGGCGCACGAGCTTCTCATCGGCATATCCGAGCCAGCCGGGCGTGGTGGTGTATGCCGGGTAGCCGGTCTCCAGCAGCGTGGCCTCGCGCTCGGCCCGGCCGGGCTCGGCGCGGCGCAGCAGGTCCAAGGCCTCGTCGCGGGTCAGCGCGTCGGTGAGATACCGGAAGTCGATGCAGTCGACGAGTTCCTCGGGGCTCATCCGGGCCAGGAGCTGCCACAGCGGCATACCGGCGCGCTTGGCCTTGAGGTCCCAGATCGCGTTGAGCACCGCGCCGGCCGCCATGTGCATGACGCCCTTTTCGGGGCCCAGCCAGCGCAACTGGGAGTCGTGCACGAGCAGGCGCCACGCCTCCCCCGGCGCCGCGAGCAGCGGCTCGGCCTCCTGGCCGACCAGGTGGTCGCGCAGCGCCTCGAGCGCGGCGACCTGGACGTCATTGCCGCGGCCGATGGTGAAGACGAAGCCGTGGCCGCTCAGGCCGTCCGCCGCGTCCGTCTCCAGCACCAGGTATGCCGCGGAGTAGTCCGGGTCCGGGTTCATCGCGTCCGACCCGTCGAGCATCAACGAGGTCGGGAACCGCACGTCGTACGTGCTCAGCGCGGTGAAGCGGCTCACGAGGGCCCTTTCGACGATGGAAGAGTGTGAAAACTTGCGGCATCAAACATCGGATCACTAGCGTGTGTCAAGGACGCGCCACGCCCGGCGTGGCCGCATAGATCCCATCTGAGCCCCTCGGGAGATCCGGACCATGAAGCTCGCTCGACTCGGCCCCGCTGGCCAAGAGATCCCTGTCGTCGATCGGGCCGGCCGTTGGCTCGATGCCCGTGAGGTGACCGCCGATTTCGATCCCGCCTTCTTCGCCGGCGACGGTATGCAGCGCCTCGCCGCCGCTCGGGATTCGTTGCAGGAGTTGCCCTTTGCGGACGACCTGCGCGTCGGCGCGCCGATCGTCCGGCCGGCGGCGGTGCTCTGCATCGGGATGAACTATGCAGCCCACGCCGCCGAGTCCGGCTCGCAGCCGCCGCAGTGGCCGGTGCTCTTCTTCAAGCACCCGAACACCATCAGCGGACCCTTCGACGAGGTGGCGATCCCCCGCAACTCGACCAAGACCGACTGGGAGGTCGAGCTCGGTCTGGTCATCGGCTCCCGCGCCTCGTACTTGAATTCCCCCGAAGAGGGTTTGGCCGCGGTCGCCGGCTATCTCACCGCCAATGACCTGTCCGAGCGGGAGTTCCAGCTCGAGATCTCCGGCGGGCAGTGGAGCAAGGGCAAGTGCGCGCCGGGCTTCACCCCGCTCGGCCCGTGGCTGGTGTCGGCCGACCAGGTCGACCCCAGCGGGCTGCGCCTGCGGTCCTGGGTCAATGGCGAGCCGCGCCAGGACTCCTGCACCGCGGACCTCATCTTCGATGTGGGCGCGATCATTCATCACCTGAGCCAGTACCTCACCCTGGAGCCGGGCGATGTCATCCTCACCGGCACGCCCGAGGGCGTGGCCCTCTCGGGTCGCTTCCCCTACCTGAGCGAAGGCGACGTCTGCGAGGTCGAGGTCGAGGGCCTCGGCCGCTCCCGACAGACGATGACCTCCTGGCAGTCCTAAAACCCGAAAGGCATTGCGCATGAACGACTTTGACGGCTTGGTAGCCGTGGTCACCGGTGGTGGTTCCGGTCTCGGCGCGGCCGTGGCGGCCGAGTTGGTCTCCCGCGGCGCTCGCGTGGCGGTCCTGGACCTCGACCCGTCCGCGGTCGAGGAGAACGATTCGGTGCGCGCCTGGCGCTGCGATGTGGGTGACGACGAATCGGTGCGCACGGCGGTGACCGAGGCGGCCGAGCACTTCGACGGCCTCGACATCGTTGTCAACAACGCGGGCATCGGCGCGGCCGGTGCGGTGACCGACAATGACGTCGCCGAGTGGCACCGGGTCTTCGACATCAATGTGGTCGGCATCCAGCGAACCACCAGCGCGGCGCTGCCGTGGCTGCTGGCCTCCGAGCATGCCGCGATCGTCAACATCGGCTCCATCGCCGCGACCCAGGGCCTGCCGCAGCGCGCCCTCTACACCGCCACCAAGGGTGCCGTGCACGCGCTGACCCGGGCGATGGCCTGCGACTATCTCGACGACGGCATCCGGGTCAATGCCGTCGCTCCCGGCACCGCGGACACCCCGTGGGTCCAGCGCCTGCTGTCGGTCGCCCCGGATCCGGACGCCGAGCGCCGCGCCCTGGAGGACCGTCAGCCGCATGGCCGGCTGGTCAGCGCCGCCGAGGTGGCCACCGCCGTCGCCTATCTCGCCTCCCCGATGTCCGGGTCGACGAATGGCGTCTGCCTGGCCGTCGACGGCGGCAGCAATAGCGTCATCCGCCGCCCGCGCGTGCGACAGGACTGAGCCGGTATGTTGCTCGGCCCGCTCACCCATCCCGACCTGCTCGCCGCGCTTTGTCGGGCCGGTCATGGCGCCAAAATCCTGCTTGCGGACGGCAATTACCCCCACTCCACCGGGGCGGCACGGAATGCCGAGCGGATCTGGCTCAACTTCGCACCCGGGCTGCTGGGCGTCGAGGAGATCCTGCGGGTACTCACGGCGTCGGTCCCGATCGAGCGGGCCGG